>DASQGG010000064.1 GCA_035632695.1 Thermoplasmata archaeon | reverse complement strand
GGCGGCGCCGTGCCATTCGGTGGGGCTAAGAAGATGTTCACGGTGTCACCCGTCCATCCTTGCGCCGTGAGCAGGACGAGGATGGCCACGATCGCGATGCGCAGCCGGCGCGCCTTGGGGCCAGCCGCCGATTCGGCTCTCCCCTGCGCGAGGTCCGGCCCTTCCATGAATTCCCCAACCTGTAGCGGCTTGCGGCCATAATCCTTTCTCGAGGCCATGGGCACCGCACGACCTTGCGAAGGGGTTCGCGCACACCCGCACCCGCGCCGCCGTGCGGCAGCCCGTGAGAACCCTCAAATACCTCGGGCCGCCAAGGGGACGCGAGGCACGAGCATCATGTACTGCCCCAAGTGCGGTGCCCAGCTCCCGGACTCCGCGGCATTCTGCATGAAGTGTGGGACGAACCTCGCCGCAGCCGCGGGGACCGCGAAGGCGGCGTCTCCCGCGGCCCCGATCCTGGCCCCATCCGGCACGAACGCCCTGAAGTGCCCGAACTGCGGTGCTCCCATCTCGCCCCAGTTCGGGGAGATGGTGATCACCTGCGCGTACTGCGGCAGCGGGGTCACCCTGGGGAACGCGGGCTGGAAGGGGATCGACAAGCAGACCATGCTCCCGATCCGAGTGGGGGACCAGAGCACGGTGACGGCCCGCATCCGCGAACTCATGGACCGGGGCCTGCTCCACCGGCATCTGGCGGAGGACTCGAAGCTCGAGGAGATGAACCTGAGCCTCGTCCCGTACTGGATCGTGTCCGTGGCGGCGACGACCACGATTGTCGCGAGCGACGTGGCCATGGAGGCGGGGCAGATCGCGACGACGGCCGCGCTGGCCGGCCTCATCGGCGGCGCCATGGGAGGACGCCGCGGAGGGTTCGGATTCGGAGGCCCCCTCATCGCGGGGACGATGATGGGAGGCATGATGGGCGGAGGCTTCGGCGGGGGCGGCGCCCGGAAGAGCTACGAGTTCGCCGACAACTACAACTTCCCCGTCGTCGCGCTCAAGGCGCTCTTCGAGCACCAGCCACGGGACTACCAGTTCAACCTCCAGGACCGGACGTTCTTCGACGTGAACCACGTGCCCAAGGGGATCAAGATCCTGAACGGCGACGTGGGTGAGGACGGGGCGCGGTACGAGGCCAAGGCCCTCGTGACCCAGCTGCAGTCCCAGAAGGCCCACGAGAAGTACCACATGATCCAGGAGCTCCACTCGGACGTGGAGGCGGGGGATGTGGAGCTGCTTCACGCGCCAATCTGGTTCGCCCGCTACGACCACCAGGGTCAGAAGATCGCCCTGGTCGTCGACGGGAACTCGGGCGGCGTGATCAACAGCCTCGGACTGTGAAGACCAGGGGAGGCACGTTCTCCTCGTGTCCGCGATCGAAAAGCAGGAAATGATAAGTACTGCCCTCATGAATGCCTTCCCCGAGGAGGGAGATTGTGGGGGCTCGTCTCGTCGCCCTAGCGCTCGTCATTGTGTTGAGTCTCACATTCGTCCTTGTACCCCGACCGGCGCGCGGCGCCAGCGCCTGGTGCGCGTACGCAACCATCGTGTACACTCCCACGCAGGGCAAGGCAGGGCAGACGATCACGATGTCGTACACCTTCAACAACAACTGGCCCGATGTCTTGGACGTCTACGAATTCGACGTCCAGTATAGCTGGTCCTCGGGCCAGAGCAACCTCGGAAGCATGGTTATCCCGGGGTACGGTTCGTGGACTTTCACGCAGTCCGTCACCTTGCCTACGGCGACCGGGAGCGATTGGATCTACATCAGCGTGTTCGGAAAGGCGAGCAGCGACTCCGTCTCGGACACTTGCATTTTCAATCCCGCTCCGTTCACGGTCCAGCCCGGACCCGTGGTGAGCGCCTCGGCTTCGCCCATCTCGGGGGACGCCCCCCTGAACGTGACGTTCTCGGCGACCACGTCGGGCGGCACGCCACCCTACTCCTACTACTGGACGTTCGGTGACGGGGCGGATGGCCTGGGAGCGTCCGTGGTCCACGAGTACACGCGGGCCGCGAACTACCCGGTCCAGGTCACATCGACGGACGGGTCCAATTCCCAGGCGACCTCCCAGATCACCGTGACGGTCTACGCGGCCCTCCTCGCGAACGTGACGGTCAACCACACCTCGGCTGCGCCAGGCATGCCCCTAGCCTTCTCCGCGTCCGCGTTAGGGGGATCCGGGCAATACACATATGCATGGACGTTCGGCGACGGCGGCGTCGCGTCCACGGCCCAGGCAGTCCATACGTACTACCGGCATGGGACCTACAACGCCACGGTCATCATCGGGGATTCCTCGGGAGGGTATGCCACGGAGATCACCAAGATCACGGTCGCGGATCTCATCGCCACCGCAACGGAATCGAGCCGTTCAGCGCCCGTGGGGGGCGCGATCTCCTTCTCCGCCACGGTAGCGGGCGGGGCCGGCGGGCCATACGCGATAACCTGGACGTTTGGAGACGGAGCCAACGCCACGGGATCTGACGTGCAGCATGCGTACGCCCAGGCGGGCATATACACGGCCACCGTGTTCGTGCGGGACGCGTCCGGTGCGATGAACCAAACCGCGCTCGCCCCCATCAACGTGGGAGGCGCCTTCCCGGTGAGCGCGTCCGGGTGGATCCTGTACGGCGGAATCGGGGCCGCGGTCGTCGCAGCCGGGGTCGGTGCGGCCGTCGTGGTGCTTCGCCGGCGAGCCCGAAAGCGCACGAAGCCTCAGGAGCGACCGCGACCTCCTGCCTCCCCCTGAGGGGCTTCGGGCGTTGGCAGGACGTGAGGACACCAACGGCGCGGGGGATGTCCGTGTGCAGTCCGAACGGAGCTTCGAAGGGGACTCCTTCTCTTTCCGGGTCGCCCCTCTGAACGCCTATCACTAACGATAAAGGGCGCCACAGCTTATTGAAGCCAAGGCGCCCTCCGCCGCGTCAAATGGGGGGCGTCCGTCCGTTGGCATCAGCCCTCTTCATGGCCCTGGTACCCCAGAACGAGGAGGCGAAGAAGGAGGCCAAGGCCTCGACGGGCAGCGCGATCGTCGAACGGGCCATGGTCACGGGACGGAGTGAGCTCCGGGCGTTCCTTCGGATGAACCCGGAGGAAGAGTTCGACATCGAGGCCATCAACGCGATCGACTTCCACCTCCTGCTCAAGGAGGCGCGCACGGACAAGCGCCTCCTTCAGGCGGCCGTGCGCACCGCGGAGGCGCTCCTGCCCCGGGTCCGCGCGGAGACCGAGGACCCCCTGCTCGTGGGAGCCATCCTCTCCGACAAGACGATCGCCTGGTACCTCAAGAGCGGCGCGGATCCCGACTGGACCGAGTTCACCCCGCTCCGGTGGGGCGGGATCTTCTACGAGTCGAGGGCGCCGGGCGGCCGCCTGCGCAGGAAGCTGTCCACGCGGCTCACGGACCTGATCGAACAATGCGTGAACGCGAGCGGCACGACCGCGGTCCTCCGTGCAGGCTTCAGCACCATGTTCCGAGGCTCGAAGAACGTGAAGAGCGTCGTGCAGTTTGCCCTCGGATCCAAACGGCCCCGTCTTACCCAGCAGGTCGCGCAGGCGTTCCTGGACGATCTCGCCGCGAGCCCGCGCAACGCGGAGGCGCCCGTCCCCCTCGCCCACTTGAGCGACGTTGCGAAGAGGAACGGCTCCACGGAAGTGAACAACACGTTGTCCGAGCTCTTCAAGCCGGAGAGCAGCCGCTCTCTGACCGTCCTCGATCCGCGTTTCCACCCCGGGATGAACGCGGTCACGATCCAGGTCGTGGGCGCGAGGAACGTTGAAGAGGCGTCCACGTACGACCTCGTCCAGAGCGTCAGGGGCACCTCGGCCATGGGCCCCGTGCACGCCTCCGCGGGCGAGGTCATCCCGACATCGCCCTGGGACCGGGAGGGGCTGACGGACAAGGAGTGGCTTAAGATTCTCAAGACGCTCGACAAGCGCAAGGCCCGCTTGGAGGCGCCCCCGCCGGAGAACCATCGCGAACGAGAATCCTACCTGGCCCTCCGCGACCTGTTGCTCGCGGACGCATCCGCGCGGAAGTCCTTCCTCGCGGTCCGTTGGAAGGGCCGCCCGAGCGGACTGCCGCTCCTCGCCCAGCTCCTATCCCAAGGCGTCTGGATCCCCGAGGCGGACACGGACGGCGACTACCTCGAGGCGGAACTCGACCATCTCCACCGTAAGGAGACGGGCCACGCGCCGAACGACGTGGGCTGGTCCCTGGGCCGCGGCTGGACCGTGACGCGAGAAATTCGGCCCGGTGCGGTGAGGGCCTACACGGCCCGGGCGCCGTCCGCGGACTGACGGACCGCGGCGCTGAGCGCGCGGTAGATTTCTTCCCGGTCGGGCACCCGCGGGAGGACGTGCTCCGTGAGCGCGCTCTCCAGGATGGCCCAGCTCGCATCGGCGCGCACGCCGCGCTGCGCGATCACGAGGTTGAAGTGGTTCAGCGCGGACGAACGCGGGGCGTCGCTGATCGCGGGGAAGAGGGGAAGGTTGCACTTGAAGGCCAGGAGCTCGACGAGCAGGGTGAGCGTCGCGTTCCGGGCCTCCGCCGTGGAGTTCCGACAGAGGAGCAGGGTCCGGCTCGTCGCGTCCCGCATGAAGCGCGTCGCGAGGGTCTCGAGGGCCGCGAACGTCAGGTGCTTGTGGATGCCTTCACCGAACCGCGGCGGGGCGTCGGATTCGGGACGCATCGGCACCTGGAGGAGATCGAGCCTCCCCTCGGCCCCGGGGAACTTCACGCCGAAGCGGGCCATCGAACGGAAGGTGTCCTCCAGGGTGACCCGACCCGACTTGAGGAGGTCCACGCGGACGACGACCGTGTGGTTCGTGAACGTCGGGCGTCCGGCCTCGTCGGGCACGCCCCTCGTGATCCGGGATAGGAGGAACTCGCGCCCCGTCCGGACCGGGTGAAACATCCGCAGATCGATCTCACCGTCGATGTCCTGCGCGGCGGCAGCCCGGATCGGCGTGTAGTGCCCGCGGAGGTACGGGTCGAAGAGGCCCGCATCGAATCCCCGGGACATGCCCCGGGTCGTGTACCCGACCTGGGGGACGACTGCGTAAATCCAGTGGTCGAATTGCGCGACGTCCTCGGCCGTGGACGATGCGGGCGGGTTCTCGGGTGCCACGGCACCGCCTTCCTAATTGGGTCGGATCAGGGCCTGGGCCTGGAACTTCTCCGCCTCGAGGACCTCGTCGGGGATCTTGTTCGCGATCTTCCGGAAGTGCTCGATGAAGTGGACGTACTCGTCGTACGAGAAGTCCGGTTCACCGCCGCCCTCGGGCCGGAAGCCCGTGCGCACGATCCGCGGCTGCCCGACAGGTTCCATGCCTTCCTGGGTCTCCGTCCGCACCCAGGAGAGGAAGTACTCGGCCTTGTCCATGCTCACGCCCGCGACCTTGCCGCCACGGATCTGGGAGAGGGTCTGCGGCACGAAGACGCGGAGCAGCGCCTCGGCGTACTCGCGGCGGGCGCGCTTGTCCTCGGGGAATCCCTGGTGGAGGCCCAGGCGCGCGAGGACGTCGTCCCGCAGCGTGTCGAACTTGGAGAGGACGAAGGCGGGGTAGATGATCGGCGGTTCCGGGCTTACCCCGGAGTCCTTGAGCCGGTCGTACTCCTGCTTCTTGTACGTCTGGAACGCGACCATGAGCTTGGCGACCGTGCTGTCGTAGCGGAGCATCTTCTTGTACGGCGGCGTGTCGATGTCCGTGGTCATCTTGCTGCAGTCCACGAGGACCACGATGACCACGCTCTTCAGGAGCTGCTGGATCAGGGGCCGCGATGCGATCCCCGTCTCGATGAACTCCTCGATGTCTTCGCCGGACACGTCGTACGCGGAGAAGCGTAGCGTGGAGAAGGGCTTCACCCAGTTCTGCTGGCGGATGTAGTAGGGCAGCTTGCCCTGGATCTTCCGGAGGTAACCGAAGATGAAGCTGAGTTCCGTGATCTCTTCCTTCAGGGTCGCACTCGGGAAGCGAGCGTCCTTCATCCCTTCGTAGACCGCCGACATGACGTTCAGGGAGGCCATCGGGGCATGGAAACGAAAGTCATCGTGCACGCCCGTACCGTACTTCACCTGGGCGGCATACAAAAGGCCGAGGAACGTCGTCTTGCCGGAAGCCCGGTCCCCCAACAGAGCGCAAGGCATGAGGGCCTGACCCTAGCCTATCCTACTTAACCCTTGCCTCGGAGTTATCAATCTTGCAAAGCACCCGCACGCGGAGACGATGGAATCTAGGCCTTCGTCCCCGCGGCGATGTCTCCGAGCGTGTCGAGCAGCGCATGGTACTCCTCCCACGAATATTCGGGTTCCCAGCCGCCGCCGTCGATTCGCCGGAGCCGGATGCGCTCGGACGCGTCGGCGGTCTTCGTGTCCGTGCCGACGGAACTGAAGAAGAAGCTCGGACGCGCGAATCGGAGCTTCGTCCCGCCGCCTTCGTTGAGGGTCGCGAGGGTACGTGGCAGGCTGGGGTTCAGCAGCGCCTTGGCGTAGACGGCCCGCGGGCCCGTCTTCGCGGCCTCCGGCGGCTGAGGATCGACGTTCGCCGCCTGCAAAATCTTCCGCGGCACCGCGTCGAACTTGGTGACCACGAAGATGGGATGCAGCGTCTCGCGGCCGCCTCGTGACCGCCACCGCTGAATCGACGTGAGCAGGGCTTCGACCTGGCGATCGAACAGCCGCAGGGGCGCGGACTCGTCCGTCTCGCCCTTCGGCACGAGCTGCGTGGCGTCGGCGAGGATCAGGAGCGCGTCGGCATCGAGGGCGTCTCTCCACGGCCCCGTGCCAATCGTGCTCCCCGAGAACAACCCGGGCGTCTTCGCATCGAGACTGCCGGGGAGCGCGACCCGGATCGTGGCGTTCGTGTCCGCGGTCCACTCCCCCGGGTCACGGCGGGACAGCCCGCCCAGCCGGGACCGCCGGAAGCCCACTTCGAAGTCGAGCCCGTGGAGGCCCTCCTTGGCCGCGGCGTCGGGGAAGCTGCCGGACATGAGCTGCTGGAAGAGGCCGGTGACCTCCTCAAGGGAGTCCAGGGTCACGCGGAATCGAAGGTCGTCGTTCCGGCCCGAGCCCGACCGGACCAGGGCCAAATACAGGAGGCCGAGGACCGTCGTCTTCCCCGAACCGCGATCTCCCACGACGGCGACGTGCAGCATGATGCGCGCCTCCATGAAGGGTGCCGACGGAAGAACCTTCCTGAACGGCCGCCGGGCTTGATACCCACCGCGAAAGGCGGCCTCCAGTCATCCGGGCAACCTCATGAGGCAGGGACGGATTCGCCCCGGCATGCGGAAGCTCATCATGTGGAATCTGATGACCCTCGACGGTTACTTCGAAGGTCGCAAGAGCTGGGAGATCGACTGGCACGACACGATCTGGGGACCCGAACTCGAGCAGCTCTCCCTCGATCAGTTGAAGTCCGTCGGCACCCTCCTGTTCGGCCGCGTAACGTATGAAGGCATGGCCAGCTATTGGTCGACCCAGAAGGGCGAGATTGCGGACTTGATGAACAGTATCCCCAAGATCGTCTTCTCGAGCACGCTGGCCACGGCCGATTGGAAGAACACGCGGCTCGTGCGAGAGGATGCGGCGGAGGAGGTCGCTCGGCTCAAGCGACAGCCCGGGAAGGACCTGTACCTGTTCGGCAGCGCCGATCTGGCCTCGGCACTCACGAAGGCAGGGCTCATCGACGAATACCGGATCGCAATCGCTCCGATCCTCTTGGGGGGCGGACATCCCTTGTTCAAACCCGGACCGGATCGTCTGAAGCTGAAGCTCCTCGAGGCCAAGCCTCTGAAGTTGGGGGGCGTACTTCTTCGCTACGAGCCCTTGAGGTAGACCCTCCTTCCTCGTCCCGTCTGGAAGGTGACCCCGACGCCAGCGCACAACGCGACAACGTCGTAGCCTTTGTAGGCATGGCCACAAGGGGAGTGACGGATGCCTGACAATCGGCTCCGAGGAACAAGTGGGAAGGCCCCGCGGAAGACGCCCCAGCATGCGCCCGCGAATCGTTCGGGCGGAGGTGCTAGAGTCCCTCCCCGGGCCGACCGAGGGGACGGCGAGGCCGCGGTCCAAGCCCGAATCGCGGCGCTGGATGAGCCGTCGAGATCCATCCTCACGCGACTTCACCCCCTGATCATGAAGCACGCTAAGACGCTCCAGCCCGTCGTCCGCTACGGGTTCGCGATCTACATGCGGGGCAACACGATGCTCCTTCTCGCGGCGCCCCGGAAGACGTACGTGACCTTCTCGTACACGAAGGATGCGGGCATCAACGCGAAACCCATCGAGCTCACGAGCGTCGACCAGATCCACGAGTCTCAAGTCGCCGAGATGGTCCGGCGCCTCGAGGAGTGAGCCGCAACCAGAGGTTCGGCAGGGACGCCACAGGCGTCCCGCGCCGACCCGCGTCCATAAGTAGGCCGCAAAGGTATCCACGATGGCCAACTCCGGAGGGCAGGCGGGACGACATGAAGGTCCTCGTGTTCGGCGCCGGCGTGATCGGGACGATGCACGCGTGGGCGTTCGAGCGGGCGGGCCACACGGTCTCCCTGCTGGTCCGGCCCGGTCACCAAGACCGGTGGGCGAACGGGGTCGCCTTGCGGATCTTGGACGGCCGCGGAGGCCGTGCGCAGGAGACCAAGGTCCTATACCGGCCCAACATCGTCACAGCGTTCGGACCCGATGACGGATACGACCTGATCGTCGACGCGGTGCGCTACACGCAGGCCGAGAGCGTGCTGCCCGAGCTCGCCGCGAACCGGGGCAAGGCCCTCATCCTGTTCTTCCACCAGAGCTGGCGCGGCCTCGACCTGATCGACCGGACGCTGACCAAGGAGGAGTACGTCCTCGGCATGCCGCGGGCGGGCGGCGTGATGGCGGATGGGGTTCTCGACGGAGCGTTCGAAGGAAAGGTGAACCTGGGCACGAGCACGTGCGGGCGTCCGACCACTCCTGTCGTCGAGGGAGCGGCCCGCAAGAACCTGGACTTCGTCGCGGGGCTGTTCCGGCCTGCGGGGTTCGGGGTCGAGACGCCCGACAACATGGAGCACTGGCACTGGGTCCACTTTGCGAGCACGGCCGTGTACACGGGCGCCATCGCGCGGGAGGGCGGGTACGAGGCCTTCGCGACGAGCAAGACCGCGATCCGCGACGCCCTCCTCGCGGGCCGGGAGGCGATGGCCATCTGCGAGGCACGCGGCGCGGATTTGCGCAAGATCGCGGATGCCAAGGTGTTCGCCACCGCGCCCCTGGTCGCAGCTCCGCTCATGCGCCGCGCACTCGCCCAACCGATCACGCGCCGCATGTCCCAGACGGGCCCGGAGCACGCGTCCGAGTTCCGCCAGATCTACGACGAGGTGCTCGAGACGGCGCGCCAGCTGAGCGTGCCGACGCCGCGCCTGGAAGCGTACGGGTCGTACGTGGACGTGTAGGGCCCGTCTCCGCGATCAGTCCCGGCATGAGCGGGCGAATCACCGGCTCCGGTTCCGAGTCGGAGGCGAGCCCAGTGCGCCCACGACAAGGCACACAATCAGCAGCGGGGCCGTCCTCGACCCCACGCGCGCCAAGCGACCCATGCCAATGCTCAGCGCTAGACACACTTGAAGCCGCCACACGGAGAGTATGGAGCCCCCGGAGTTTCCCAGAGAGCGAAAACGGTGTTTCCGCTTCGGCTGCGGGGCTTATCTCTCCAGGACCATGGCCATCGCGTCGCCGCCGCCAATGCACAGCGTGGCGAGGCCGCGGTGGACATCCTTCTCCTTCATCGAATGCAGGAGCGTGACGACAATTCGGTTGCCCGAACAGCCGATCGGGTGCCCGAGGGCGACCGCACCGCCGCAGAGGTTGAACACGTCCCACGGGATGTCGAGCTCCCTCCGAACGCCGACGCTCGCCACGGAGAACGCCTCGTTGTGCTCGACGAGCTTGAAGTCGTCCATGCGGAACCCAGTCCGCTTCATCAACTTCGTCACACAGGGGATGGGCGCGAACATGACCTCCTCAGGCTTCACGGCCTGGGAACAGAAGTCCCCGATCGCACCGAGCGGGTCCACGCCGATCTCGCGCGCCTTCGCCTCGCTCATGAGCACCGTGGCGCTCGCCCCATCAGAAATCTGCGAGCAGTTCCCCGCAGTGAGTACCCCACCCTGCTTGAACACGGTGGGGAGCTTGGCGAGGGCCGCCAGCGTCGTGTCTGGCCGGATGCCCTCGTCCCGGTCCACGATGACCTTCTTGCCCTTGGCCTCGACCGTGACGGGCGCGATCTCCTTCGCGAACCGGCCAGACTCCATGGCCTTGAGCGCCAAGGTTTGGGAGCGCAGGGCGTACTCGTCGCACATCGCCCGCGTCAGGTGCAGCCGTTCCGCCATGATCTCCCCACCCATGGCCATGTGAAAGTCGTTGTACACATCCCAGAGGCCGTCCGTGAGCATGGAGTCGAGGACCTCCGCGTGGCCCAGGTTGAACCCCTGGCGGCCGCGGGGGAGGAGGTAGGGAGCGCGTGTCATGTTCTCCGTGCCTCCGGCAACGACGATCGCCTCGGGGTCCTCCTGGATCTTGCGCACGCCTTGGGCAATCGCCTGCATCCCGCTCCCGCAGACCATGTTCAGGGTCGTGCCGCTGACCGTCTCCGGGATGCCGGAATAGATGACGACCTGCCGCGCGCAGTTCTGGTACAGGCCCGCCTGGATCACGCATCCGAAGAACAGCTCGCTGACCTCCTTCGGCTCTACGCTCGCGCGGCGGAGGGCCTCCTTCACAGCGACCGCGCCCAGGCGAGGGGCGGGCACCTCGGAGAAGGCGCCCTTGAACTTGCCGATCGGGGTGCGCGCGGCACCCGCCACGACGACCGGGGTCCTGGACCTCACGGACCGGGAACCTAGCATGCCGCTGATAAGTCTATGCCGCGGATTGAAAAGGAAAGGGAGGGCTCCGCGCGCCCGCAAGCGGCGGGCGGTGAGCCCGTTCGCGTCTACTGGTGGGTGTGCCGAGACCAGGGCAGGTACGGCGTCGCCGCGGCGAGGACCGCGCCGATGAGGCCAATCACGCCGCCGATCAGGCCGACCTGGCCGCCGAACGCGATCAGGATCACGCTGACCGCGCCCGCGACGATCGCGCCGTTCATCAGGTTCTTCCGCGTGATCTCCGCGGATAACCAAAGCGCGGCGCCGAGTACGACGTCGAGCACGACGAGCGTCGCCGCACTCGACATCTGGCTGGTCGCAATTCCCTGGGCCCACTGGATGCCGAAGAGGACGAGCGACAGGAGAATTGCGACGGTCGCGCCGAGCAGCAGGAGCAACTCATGGGGTTGCCTCGCTGCCAGGTTCGAGGTCGCGGTCCTGCCGCCAGTCTCGAAGCTCTGGGACATGCCGCGGCCACCCCGGTACAGGGGTGATAGCGCCTCCGGCCTGACCGGTCATTACTGAAAATCAAAACACCGCCTCGCGTCCCGGAGCGGGGGATGGTGGCGGAAACTGCACCTCCGTGCGCAGGACCGACGGCTGATATACGGCGAACCGGTTGGCCTCGAGCATGCCTCAAAGGAGGGCACGGATGCAGAGAATCATCCCGTTCCTGTGGTTCGACGACCAGGCCGAGGAAGCCGCGAGATTCTACACGTCGATCTTCAGGCGGAGCAAGATCGTCAGCGTGACCCGCCAGCCCGGGGCGAAGCGAGGCCAGAAGGGCGCGGCGATGTCCGTCGTGTTCCGTATCGAAGGCCAGGCGTTCATGGCGCTGAACGGCGGCCCGGGCTTCCCGTTCACGGAGGCGATCTCGTTCTACGTGGAGTGCAGGACCCAACGCGAGGTCGACGAGCTTTGGAGGAAACTGCTCCGCGGTGGTCAACCCAGCCGCTGCGGCTGGCTTAAGGACAGGTTCGGCGTCTCCTGGCAGATCGTTCCGTCCATCCTGGGCGAGTACCTGGCGGACACGGATCCCGTGAAGGCGAACCGGGTGTTCGAAGCGATGCTTAAGATGGTCAAGCTCGACATCGAAGGGCTGAAGCGCGCGTACCGCGGCGTCTAGGCGGTTGGCACCCGCCGGTCAGCGAGTACCGTCACTTGTTCGCCGCGAACACCTTGACCGCGGGCGCGTCCTCGTCGTAGGACTGGGCGAGCCACTTGAGCACGGCCTTCTCGACCTGATTCTCCGGAATCGTCGGGGACGTGAACTCCCCGTACACGTCCACGCGGGTCTTCTTGCCCTGCGGGGTGTACACGAGGACCGCCTTGGAGCCCGCGAAAGGCCCCTCGAGGAACTCCTGGACCAAGCCCAGCGGCGGCAGGCGCGTCATGCGGCTCACGACCTTGACCCACTCCCCGTTCCAGTTCCGCTCCATGGTCGCGATCATCGCGTTCTCGCCCGCAGGTTGCGTGGTGCGGTTGCGGATCATCTTGTGGGCCGCGCCATGCGTTGGACCCGAATTCAGGTACTCCCAGACCACATCGACCGGAGCGTCGAACGTCGCGCCTTCATCCCGAACGTGCACCATGGATTTGCGCCTCCCGAGGAAGAAAGCTAGCCAACTTCCGTATTTGAAGGCGCGCCTCGGATCAGGGCTTCGCGGGAACGATGCGCGTCGGGACCCGTGACTCGCGATGACAGCCTAATCTCTCAAACGGTGAACTCGGGGGAATAGGTTGAAGGGCAGGGACGAACCAGACTGACCTGGACATCGAGACCAGGAGTCTGAGGGAAACCATGCAGCCTTCCGGTGGATCGTCGCCCCTGCCGGCGTCCCCGTTGCCGCCTTCGCCGTACCAGCAGACCTATTCCCCGACCAGCGGGCTGACCTTTGCCCCGTCCCCCGCGGGCGCCCCGCCCGCATCCCAGCCGACGCCCAGGAAGGGGCCACCGAAGGTCGCGGTCGTCGTCTTCGTCCTCGTGTTCGTCGTGGCCATCCTGATCTTCTCGGGCGCGCTCGACTCCCTGCTCAACCCCGCAGGGTCGTCCTCGAACCAGCCGAGCGTCAAAGTCACGAACACCTCCGCGAGCCATTCGTGCCCGTACTCGGGGACGCCCACGGAGACCTTCCTGTTCACCCTGGTGAACAGCGGCTCCGTGAACGCCGCGGCGTCGATCGGGTTCTATCTGAACAACGCCCAGGTGACGAGCGGCACGTACCACGCGGCCGCGGGGGCCTCCACGCCGTACTCGGTCACGGCGTACCTCACGAGCTGCCCGCCCAGCGGTTCGACGTACTATCTCGACGTGCTCTCCGTGACCGCGGCGTAAGCCTCGGGTCGGGTTCGTCGCCGTCCGCCCTGTGTACCAATTCCCAAGGTACTTCCGCGATTTCCGGGATAGGTGGACCGGGTGAAGGCATGAAGCCGGAACAGCTCAAGGAGCGTATGCAGACCTTGGACGATGCTTGGAACGCGGGACCGAAGAGTCCTCTCTGGGAAACCTTCCGGAAGCGCCACACGGAAGACGTCGCCGTCTACTGGCCCGGCGGCGGCCCGCCGACCCGGGGACGGCACAACCACGACCTGGAAGCGGTTGAGTTCTTCAGGACGTTCCCAGACAACCACCTAATCAACCGCCCGTACAAGATCTTCTTCGCGGAAGGCGACCACACGTGCTCCGTTGCAGAGTTCACGGGCACCATGAAGGGAGCCATGAAGATGGGCGACAAGACGATCCCGCCGACCAACCAAGGCTTCAAGGTGGAGTTCTGCACGGTGGCCACGTGGAACGAGAAGGGGGAGATCACGGAGGAGCGACTCTTCTACGACCTCGTCGGCGTGATGAAGCAGATCGGCCTGGGCTGACCTAGAGGGCGATCGCCGCCACGGCGGCCATGTCGCCCACGGACCGTGGCGCGAGGCCGCCGAGCCAAGGCATCACGTTGGCCTGCACGCCCGTCGGCGTGCCGTACGCATACACGAGCTGCGAGACGCGCGGCGAACTCAGCCGGAGCTGCTTGTCGATCGTCCGGTCCACTTGGCGCACCCGGAGCAGGTAGCCCTGCACGAGGGCCGCCGCATCCGCGCCGTTCACCAGGGGCGGGACCACCTGGACGGCCCCCGCCGGGGCCATCGCGGCCTTCGCGATGGCGTCGCGCACGGGGCCGCCACCGCTGATGCTCGTCTCCTTGCCGGAGGCGCGCTTCATCGCGTCGTTGAAGAAGCCGCTACGCTCGCGGGCCATGAAGACATCCGTGAGCACGGCAGACACGTCGGTCCCCGAGAAGGCGTTCGCGTCGAGCGGGAATGTCGCGGCGACGAGCATGGCCTCCGTGACCTCCACGCCCTGCGCGCGCCAGAGGGCGCCCGTCTGGAACGTGTACGGGATGTCCACGGCCCAGAACGGGAACAGGACGGAGCCTCGGCCGGGGACCACCTTGAGCGTCGGCGAGCCGCGCTGCGCCTGGCGGATGTCCTCCACGTACCGAAGGATCTCCTCGGAGTGGGAGAGGTCCGCGAACCGCGGACGCCACTGGGGGTACGGGGCGTCCCGGAGGCTACCGAGCAGGGTGAGGAGGCGCCCCATGGCGGTCATCGCCGCGGCGGGGTTGCCCGTCGTGTCCAGGGAGGCGCTCCGGACGATGGAGCCGGAGGCGCGGACCAGGGCGAGCTCCTTGTCGACCGCCTGGGCCATGATCGCGAGGTCGAAGTCCTTGGCGATCTTGGCTCGGGCCGATTCCAGGCCTGCGCGCGCCTTGTCCAGCGGCGCGGGCGCATCGAGAAGCTTCATGTTCGTCGCGGCGTCGAGGCCGGCGTTCAGGTCCGCGAGGGCCTGGAGGCGGTCGGCGAGGGCCGCGTACTTGGGGACGCCTTTCAGGGCGCCCGCGGCCGCGGTGAAGTTCTTGCTCATCAGGTAGTACCGCTCGGGCTTGAGGTCCGCGGCCAGGGCGGCGTTGTTCAGTAGGTACGCGTACGCCGTCGCCAGGCCGCCCGTCTCCGCGATGGACGCCTTGCCCGCGTCGTCCATGGCGAGCGGGGCGACCGAGGAGACCTTGGCCTGGAAGAGGAACGCGTTCGCGGGCGTGTTGGGCGCCGGCAGGCCCTTCTCGACCATGAAGGGAAGGACGCCGAGAGGGTGGGAGAGGAGGTTGAGGAAATTGAACTTGTACTCCTGGTACTCCGTGGTCAGGCGCGGCTTCACGTAGTTCATGAAGACCGTGTACCGCGCGACGGGGTCCACGGTGCCCGACGTGTACGCCTGCATGCCCAGCGGGATCGCCTGCTGGACCCAGGCGTTCACCTGGAGCATGATCTGGTCCAGGAACGCGCGGGCGTCGACCACACGCTGGCTCGTGCCGCAGCTCGGGCACTTGATGATGTCCTCCGCGCCGGCCGCAGGGAGGGGCGCGGTGCACGCGCGGCATCGCAGGGCGACGATGGACAGGGGCGACGGGGCATCGGACACGGAAGTCGCCATGGGTCTCACCTCAGATCATGTTGATGCGGCCCTTGACCGCCTGGATCTGCTTCTTGAGCTCGTCGATCTGGGGCTGGACCTTGGCCTCGAGCTCGGCCGTGCGCTGGACCGCGAGGCGGTCCGCGAGGTGGAAGACGGCGCCGTGGCAGCCCTTGCAGGCGTACACGTTGCCCGTCGCGGGATCGAACGAGGGCAGGGGGCTGTCCTTGTCCGCGGCCTTGACCAGGTCCGTGAGGTCGCTGGGCATGGGGACGAAGTGGATGTTCTCGCCGCTCACCTCGCGCCCGCAGAACCAGCACTTGGCGCTCTTGCCGTACTGGGCCACGTGGGCCGCCGCGGCGTCCGCCTGGGCCGCGTCGCCGGCCTGGGACCACCAGAGTCGCGCGGTCTGGTAGTGCTCCGCGGCCGCCTTCGGGTCCGAGGCGAGGAGGGATTCCGCGAGGGCCTCCTCGGACATGGCCGCGAGGGCGAGGGCGCGGCTTTCGCCGGTCACGGAGCCCTGTCGGAAGAGCTCCGGGAGGACGAGCACGTTGCTCCCGATGTCCGTGCGGATCGCCGTGGCGACCTGCCGCAGGGCCTCGGCCTTCTGCTGGTACTGGGCCGTCGAGGTGGGCTGGAGGGTCGTCCACTCCGCCGCGCTCGCGAGGATGTCCGCCTCGTGGGCGAGGGCATTCCCCGTGGACTCGCGGAGGCCGAGCTTGACCGGCGTGTCTCCGACCGCGCGGAGGGCCTGGGCCGCAGCACGGTAGGCCCCCGGGTCCGAGGAGCGCTGAGCGAGACCCATGACCGAGGCATACGCGGCGGCCAGGGTGGCGCCGTTCACGTCGCCGGTCTTCTGGAACTTCCGCAACGCGTCGTTGTACTTGTTCAGCGCGCTCCCGAAGTCGCCCCGGAGGAGGAAGTCGTTCGCCTGATCAAAGACCTCCGATGCCGACCTGAAAAGGGGCACGCTCGCGCCTCTGGTGGCATGCAGCCAGCGAGGCGAGCTTAAGGGTTTGGACGTGGTTCTTCCCTACGTAACTTGCCTGGCGGGTCCGGCATCCCGGGTATCTGCGTTGCGGGCTGGAGAGCTTCGAAAAGGCTTTAGCACGCGCAGCCCGCTCCCCGAGCCACGATCCCGGCCACCGACGCACCGAGGACGACCGCGGCCGCCCCGCAAGCAGCGGCCCGGCCGCGCGTCCAGACGTTGTCGGACATGGTCTTCGGCCTCGCCCTGTCCCTGGGCGCCCTCGTCCTGATCAACCAGCCCGTCGCGGATACGAATCACCTGTACCTCGGCCTCCTCGTGTTCGGCTTCAGCTTCCTGATCCTGGTGACGGTGTGGTACAACTACTCGACCGTCATGGCCGTCCTCCCTGTGGAGACACGCGGCCTGATCATCGCGAACCTCGTCCTTCTCTTTGTCGTGGCCCTCGAGCCCTACCTCCTCTATGTCCTCGTCTACGCGCCCGCGGTGGTCACCGAGCCGGACTCCGTGTTGTACGCGCTCGACCTGGCCGTCATGAATGGAGTCCTCGGCGGTTTCTTCCACATCCTCTCGAAGGAGGAAAAGCACCTCGTGGCCCCGCACGTCGTCCGGAACATGCGCGTCCGACGGGATGCTACATTCGCCTTGGCCGCCGTCTTCGTCCTGAGCGCGCTACCTCTGTTCTGGACCTGGGCGTGGACGCCCGGAGTCCCGGGCCGGATCATCCTCTGGATCCTCACGCTCCCGGCCGGATGGATCGTCCGGATCGTGAATCGGTAAGGGTCGGCGTTCCCCACCCTACCGGGTGGCGGTCCAGAGCACCGCGACCAGTCCCGCGGCTTCGAACACCCCGATCGCGAACAAGTAGGGCACGATGGCGGCGGCGAACAGGGGCATCATCGTGCCGTACGAGTACGCCAGGAGGAGGTTCTGCGCGAGAAACGCCAGCGCGAACAAAATGAGCCCGAGGGTGAACGGGGCTTTCGTCCGCGCGTAGATCCGGGCATAGAGGACGGCGAGGACCGCCGCCAGGACGACGTTCAGCGCGGCGACCGCGGTCAAGGCCAGCGTCAGCGAGTCAGTCATGGATCTCACTCCTGCTTGAGGTTCTGATCAGCGCTCGACCCCGTCCCGTCACGGCCGTGTGGTCCGTCCTGCGAAACCTGACGGCGAACGTCCTCGAAGACGGCGTAGTTCGCTTCGAGGACCGCGGAGAGGAAGTACGGAGCCGCGTAGGCGTCCCCGGCCGGGCGCGTGAGGAGGCCGTTCCGCACGAGGAGGTCGAGGTGGTGTCGGACGGTCCGGTAGTCCAGGCCGAGGGCTTCGCCGAGCTGGTGGGCATTGTGGGGCCTCCTGTGGAGGGTCTCGATGATCCGCGCTCGGTTCACGCCACCCCGGGTGCCCGCGATGAGGTACCAGAGGAGCTGCTTGAGCGCGGCGCTCATCAGCGGCCGGCGAAGCGTGCGCTCCGCATGAAGATGCCGTGCGAAGGAAAGGGAAAGGGTGCCCGCGGTCCCTCGTAGGCCGCAGGCAGGTGGTCTCCAACGCGCTCACGTCGCAGCCAGTCCGACGTCGCTCGCCAGGAGCCCGGACACGGTTGACAGTGCCGCCAGGCTTCCGTCCCTGTGCACCATGAAGCCCGCAATCGCTCCGTCCCCGGAATCCAGGACGTACAGGAACTTGCTGTTCCCGCTGACGGCCAGATCCGTCGGTCCGTTCCCCGGCTTGGCGGCGACCTCCTGGGCCAGTGCGAGCTGCCCGTTCGGGGCGACCGCGTAGGTGGAGAGGTCGTTGCTCGGCGGGTGGGCGTTGCTCGTGTACGCGAACTTGCCGTTATTAGTGGTGATGACCCAGCACGCCGCGAACTCGAAGTCCGGGACGGAGGCGCTGATCGTCGTCAGGCTGCCGTCCGCGCCGACCGCGTACGTGGAGAGCGCGGATGTGCCGCTCGGACCGCCGCCGACTTCGCTCACGATCAGGTGGCCCTTGTTGTCGAAGGCGAACCCGAAGGGCGTGGCACCGTTCGACGCGTGGGAGGTCGCGGGACCCGCGACTCCGTTGGCATCGACGACGAACGTGTCGATCGTGCTCGTCGCCTTCTCCGTGACCACGAGGACCTGCCCGGTGGCGTCGAAGGAGACTTGCGCCGGAGCCGAACCGCTCAGGGCCTGAATCGACCCGGGAATCATGGTCAGGCTGCCGTCGCTCCCGAGCGTGAAGCCCGCGATGTTCGGCGTGCCGGCCGCGTTCACGACGTAGACGAGGTTGCCGAAGATTGTGACGCTCACGGGCATGACGCCGCCGGACGACACGTGGTCCGTGAGGGCGAGTCCGCTCGAGGTCACCTGGAAGGCGGAGATCTCGTTGCTCCCCGCGTCCACGGCCAGGAGGACGTTTCCGCCTTCGCCGAGGACCAGAGATCCCTGGCTGCCGAGGCCGCTGCCTGCGCCCAGGCCGCCCGTGTCGAAGGTCCCCTGCCACGTCAGTTGCCCGCTGACGGACCGGGAATACCAGACCACCGCGTTCCCGCTCGCCGCGTTCGTCATCGTGTAGACCGACCCGACCCCCGTGCCCGACGACCCGCTGGCCGCCGCGACCAGGGGAAGGAAGAGCACGCTTCCGAGGACGAGCAGGCCCACGATCACACCTGTCCTTGCGCTCGATGCGTTCGTTCCCATGCTGACTCCTCTGGGGCGCCGCAGCCCAGGCGACGGGGATGATGGTATTTCAGAACCCGACCCGAGTCTCACCCGAATCTGACCCCAGATGGAGGTGCCCGGGGGAGCAGACAATCGCCCTGACGGAGAATATGCTGTACCCGCGAGCGATCCGAATCTTCGCCCGGATGTCCTCCTTCGTCCGGAAAGCGATGTACCGGAACCGCCTGTTCTGCGACCCGTTCCGCGTGAAGCGAGCGATGGGGACAGTCGGCGTCACGTGCGTGGGGATGTTCGGGAAGGTCTCGGGCGAGAGTGGCTGAGGCATCCCGGTCGAGTTCCACCCGCTGACCGTGGCGCTCGGGGCGATTGCGCTGAAGCCGGCGGTGGTCGGGGACCGCGTGGAGGCGGGTAAGTTCATCGGGATGACGATCGTGTCCAGTCACTACGTGGTCGACGGGGCGCCCGTGGCGAGGTTCCTCCAGCGGCTGCTGAAGCTGATGGAGGGCGG
>DASQGG010000063.1 GCA_035632695.1 Thermoplasmata archaeon | reverse complement strand
GTTCGTTGCGACCGCGTGCGCTCCTGTCCTAGGGGGATACGCCAACCGGTTCAACACGACGTTGAGCCTGGCGAACACGGGGCGGGCCGATGCGGATGTCGCGGTCCAGTTCCTGATTGGGAACTACTCCCTGGGCTACCGCCTGTACGGGGTGCAACAGGGCGCCCAAGTCAACGACACCGCATCCATCTTCTGGGAAGTGCACTCCTCGCCCACGGCGTGCGGGCCGCTCGACAGCCCGGGTCCTCCTGCGATTGCCCTCGCATCCGTGACTCGCTCACCGCCGATCGACCCGCGGTCGCTGATCTATGCGACCGTCACGCCCGTCGCCACCGTGGCGTTCTCGGCCGGCATGCTCGGAGGAATGGAAGGTTTGGCTCGGCGCCGCGGAGTGTCGCTATTCCGTGACCTGCATGGAGAGGGCTGGGGCATCGCGTTCCTCACCGTCTTCGCCGCAAACCTGTTCGCCGGCCTCGTCACCGCGGCGCTCACGATTCCCTACAACTATCCGCCGGACTGGACGCCGCTCTTCGTCTATGTTCCCGTGTACGGCGTGCTCGGAATCGGCATCTTCGTCGTCGCTTGGCGCAAATTGCTCCGAGCCGCGGGCCGTGATCGAAAACCGCCAGCCTGAGCCGAAGCCCCGCTGTCCTGAAGAGCCGCGGCGGGATCACGTGACGCCAGTCCGCTCCCCGCCGCACGGCTTCGATCATGCCCTTCAGCGGAGCTCGATGGCGGGCCGTCCGAAATCCTGCGAGGCTACAGCCGTCGGAGTTCCAGGAGCATGCTCCGGACCGCATCGAGATGGTCCTTGAGTTCGATCTCCTTCTTCGCCCGGTACTCCGCCATTTCCTCCGGCGTGAGGTGTCGGAAGGTGGAATGCGGCATGGCTTCCAGTCGCTCCAGTTCACCCGCCGCGAGCCAGACACCGAAGCAGTCGAGGCACACGTCGACCCGGATGCCGCCTGCGTCCTCTGCCTCCATCAGGCCGCCGCAGTTCGGGCAAAGAAGCTGGACATTCGAGTTAAGGCCCGTGTACTTCGTGAGGAGCTTGTGGAGGCGATGGCTGCCCGTCATGGCCTCGACCTCCTTCTTGTCGAGGAAGATCCCCTGACACTTCGGGCACACGTCGACCTCGACACTTTGGCGGAACGGCTTGCGGATTTCCTTGCGCAGGGGCGTCCAGTCCACGGGACATTCGCGCGTCTCTCGAATCTTGCGATTCCTCGTAAACACGCGTCGCGCAAGGCGACCCCGGCTGAAGAGGCTTTCGCACGCGCGCCCCCCCGGAGCAGCCCGTGCGTGTGAGGGCTCCAAGACCGAGACCCTGTCAGGCGAACGGCCCGGACTCGTACACCCGATCGGTCGGCGGCATCTGTCCCGTTCCACGCAGGGCTTGCAGGAGCCGCTTCCTGGGGGGGAGAATCCGAACGGTCAGCGGCCCCCTGGGTGAGACCAGATCAACCCGCTGGACCAGTGCGCCCAGGTCCACCGCGGAGACCTGCACGCGAACTCCTAGCGCCTTGGGGCGAATCTTAAGGAGCCCGCGTCCCGCGAAGACTCCGACGAGGAATGACGCGGGGATGCATCCCACGATTCCCGCGCCCACGACGACGGATGAATCGGCCGCCGTAACGTGAGCCAGTGTGACCAAGGCCTCGACGATTCCCAACCCGGCGAACATCGCCCCGATGGCCACGACGGAATAGACGATTCGCGCGCCGATGGATGGTCTCATGCCGACCACACCGCTGGATGTAATGTCGAGGACGAAGACCGGCCAGGCGTTGGTCTGGTTCGCTCCCGAGTCTGATCGATGGGAGCCACGCGTGATGGCGGAATGATGGACGATGGGTCGCGGCGAATTGATAGTCGCCGGCGCGTCGGGGAAGGGAAGCGTGCCGGACGTGCCCGTGACGAGAAACCGAAACCGCCCTTCCATGGGGTGCTTCATGGTCGTCGGCATGGTTATGGTTTTCGTGCTCGGCGGACCGGGCCGGCCCCTCGGCCCGCTGAATCATGATCGCGGGAAAATCACGGGTACCGATCATATGCGTCCTGTTTGACGGCTAAGCCGCCAACGCACCACCGACGGGTGCTAGTGTGGCTACGGCGGTTAGTGGCGGCGGGCTGAACACGTCGCCCTTGCGAGCTTCGTGCGTACACCCCCGCTCTATCAACGCGGTCGACTACCGCGGCCGTAAGATGCCTCGTCTTGAGGACGGTTTCCGGCTTAGATGCTTTCAGCCGTTATCCGCATGGCGCGTGGCTGCTGGGCAATGCCTTGCCAGACAACCCATACACTAGAGGCGCCGATCCCCCGTTCCTCTCGTACTTAAGGGACCTTCCCCTCAGGCATCAAAGCGCTTCCACCAAAAAGCAACAAACCTGTCTCACGACGGTCTGAACCCAGCTCACGATCCCTTTTAATGGGCGAACAACCCCACCCTTGGCAGCTCATGCACCACCAGGATAGGAAGAGCCGACGTCGAAGTAGCAAGCCTCCGGGTCGATAGGAACTCTAGCCGGAGACGACTCAGTTATCCCCGGGGTAACTTTTCTGTCATCCATGGCCCCCACAAATGAGGCTCATGGGTTCGCTAGGCCCGAGTTTCCTCTCGTGGACTCTCGTTGGGCAAGTCCACGTCAGGCTGGCTTTTCCCCTTACAGTTAACGGAGGATTTCTGACCCTCCTAAGCCAACCTTTGGGCGCCCTTGTTATCTTTTTGAGGGCGTGGCGCCCCACCCAAACTGCCCACCTATCGTGGTCCCTCCGAAGAGGTAAGCCGTACGAGTCCAGAAGGGCGGTGTTTCATCGGCCTCTCGGTACCGGCCTAGCGGCCGGCCCTTTGTAACGAGTCCCGCCTACGCTACACATCCAAACTCATACGGCAGCGACAGACTGCAGTAAAGCTCCACGGGGTCTTCGCTTTCAGGTGGAAGGTACTGGACTGTGCGCCAGTACGTCAGTTTCACCGGCCTCCACGCGGGGACAGGAGAGCTCTCGTTGGGCCTTCATGCAAGTCGCCAATTAAGCGACAAGGTATTACGCTCACGTCTGTTGCTTTCGAGACCTCTCCCTCGCGCGTACACGTTCGTGTTTCACTCGAGGGAACAGGCGGGTCGCGATTTCTCGCGGCCTCCCCATGTCGCCATGGGGGTCGGACTTTATCTTCACCGCCTTGCGGCGGCGATCGGCGTAAAGTCTCTGAGGGTTCCGACCCCGTTGCCGGGATCGGCCTTCCCTGCGGATTGTCCGCACCGTGCGATTGTTACTGCGGTTGCAGTACACACGGATACTCGGAGTTCCCCGCATATGGCCGATTTTGGTTAAGGCGACGTTTTCACCTTAAGAGGGTCATAGTTACCCCCGCCGTTTACTGGTCCTTCGTCCCGTTGAAACGAGCTTTCAGATACCAGCACTGGGCAGGCTTCAGCGGCCGTACACAACCTTTCGATCTGGCGGCCACCTATGTTTTGGTTAAACAGTCGGGGCTCCCTTGTCACTGCGACCAGCCGCTCGCGCGGCTGGCACCCCTTGTACCGAAGGTACGGGGCTAATTTGCCGAATTCCCTCGCGTGGATTTTCGCCGACACGCCTTGGGCTTTTCACCCAGGGGCACCTGTGTCAGTTCTAGGTACGGACACACGGAATGACTCCAACGTCGTTTTCACGGACACCACGGATCAGCGGACGGACTTGCGTCCGTGCTCCCGCGTTCGCCCCCTTCTCGCCATTACGGCACTCCAGGGGTTTCAACGGTTGAATCGCCAGGCAAGACGACTCCACGTACCGCGATGTGTTGGACGTTGGACAGGGTTCCGCGTAGTGCAGGAATATTAACCTGCTTCCCTTTCGCGTTCCTCGGTTAGGGGAACACTTAGGACCGACTAACCCTCGGCTGACGAGCGTTGCCGAGGAACCCTGGCCCTTTCGGCGGTGCGGATTCTCACCGCACTTTGCTGCTACTCCTCCCAGGATCCTCATTCGAACGCGGTCCACCGGACCTCACGGCCCGACTTCGACCCGCGCACGACGCCCCTCTACAAGATCACCTTGCGGTGCTCTGCAGTATCGGTGACCGACTTAAGCCCCGTCCCTTTTCGGGGCCCATAATCTCGGCTGGTGAGCTGTTACGCTATCTTTGAATGATGGCTGCTTCTAAGCCCACATCCCAGCTGTCTGAGACTACGAACTCCCTTTGGTATTCGCACTGAGTCGGCACTTAGGGACCTTAACTGCAGGTTGGGCGGTTTCCCTTACGAATGCCAAGATTACCCCAGGCACTCGACTCCCGGCATCTACGGCGACCACGGATTTGGAGTTCGACAGGACACCGACGGATTTCTCCGCCTTAGCACCCAATCGGTAGCTCTACCCCATGGCCTAACCTCCGCCGAGGTCCAGCTGCGACTGATTTCGAGGGGAACCAGCCATTCCCGGCCTAGATTGGCCTTTCACCCCTATGCCCAGGTCACCCCAGTGATTTGCACATCAACACGGGTTCGGCCCTCCACCTCCCTTTCGGAAGGCTTCAGCCTGCCCAGGCATAGATCGACCGGCTTCGGGCATCGCACCCACGACTCCTCGCGAGCCCACGACGCGCCTCGCGCCTTGCGGCGTTGCGCGCATGTCGCTTTCGCTTCGGCTTCCCGCGTGAAGCGGTTAACCTCGCCGTGGATTAGAACTCCCTGGCCCGTTATTCACAACGGATAATACGACACCGCTCCACCCTTTCGGGCTTCGTCGCTTTCGTGCCGTATACGTCTGTAACTGACTGGTTTCAGGCTCTTTTTACCTCCCGTCAAGGGCACTTTTCAGCTTTCACTCGCGCTACTAGTGCACTATCGGTCTCGGGTCGTGTTTAGAGTTGGATGTTTATGCCACCCACATTCACGCGCGATATCCGAC
>DASQGG010000062.1 GCA_035632695.1 Thermoplasmata archaeon | reverse complement strand
ATCAGCAGATTCGTGATCGTGATGATGCACACGAGGGGCGGCTGCGCCATCTGACGACGCTGGAGGAGTCTGTACAAGAAATCCGACGGTACGTACCGCTTGTCCTCGAAGATCGCATCGATCTCGTCCAGAACGAGGATGAGGAATTTGCTTCCCTGGGTCGTCTTCCAGATCTTCTCGAAGATGCCGTCCAGACCCGCGACGGTCGGTTCCTTCGTGTCCGTGAGCTGGAAGAGGATCTGGTTCGCGGCGGAAAACAGGGATCGGCACTCCTTCAGGTTGACGATGACGGTTCGCAGGTCCGGAAACTGGGCCTCCGCCTCCTTGACGACCTGCTTCACCAGCGTGGACTTCCCCGTTCCCGGCGGACCGTACACTTGGACCAGGGCGGGAAGGTAGCCCGTGCCCGCATCCGCGGTGAGGTCGACGAGCTGCCTGAACTGATCCTCCCGACCTACGGTCGGACTGGAGATCATCGAGCTGTCGAGCAACGCCTTGTTTTGGAACACGGGGGCCGAGCCGCTCTCCCGCTTCCGGGCGAACATCTCCGCGACGGTTGTCGGATGTCCCGGAGGTGGTCGCTTTGAGACTTCCATGCGCAACGCAACATATGGTGATGCATAAAAAGGGTCCCCATGGAGGTGTGCGAAAGTAAACGTTTCATGGGAGATTTCGCCACCTCAGCCCGAAGGCGGACGTTGCGCCTCGCAGCGTTCCGCTGACGCTCCGCTCAGGTCCGCCGCTGGCCCACGTGCGCAGGCCAGAGTCCGTGGACGATCCCGCGGGGACGGTCGACCGGCTGCGGCGGTAGTCCATGGGCGCGTTCGCCTCCGACGCGAAGCCTGCGGCACACGGGCGGCCCGTCCACGTGTCCCGGCATCAGGAAATCTCGAAGCCGGGATCGAAGAGGCTCACCATGGCGTGGAGGAAGTCCAGGGTGCTCGGGATGTCCGTGCGGTAGTTGATGTTCGTGGACTTGCACTTCGTGTCGCCGTGGGAGACCGTGGTCACTTGGTACAGCCGGCCCGTGGCGGCGTCGGCCACGAACGTCGGCCCTCCGGAGTCCCCGTAGCACGTCCCCCCGTTCCCGGTGCGGTTGTTCTGGGACATGTAGAGCCAGGCCTCGTGGAGGTTCATGTAGCTGGAGTACGAGAGGGCACGGTACCCGCTGACCACGAGGCTCTCGTTGTCCCCGTACCCGACGTTGATGAAGCGCGTGCTCTGGATGACGCCACTCGCCCGCAGGGCGTCAAGGTAGCCCTCCGGGGCGAGCGTCGTGTAGCCCACGCTGGTCACGCCATCCGAGAGGATGAGCACGCCCGTGTCGTGGGGGTCCGAGGTGGGTCCCCAGTGATAGTCGGGGTTGGGAATCGCTGCGACGACCGCGTGACGATCCGCCCCCGCGGCAAGGAAGTTCGTCGCGAAGCTGACGAAGACGACGCCCAGAGGGACGTACGCTTCGAGAGGCAACGCGCAATGTCCGGCCGTCAGGAACACGTGCGGAGACACGAGGCTGCCCGAACAGAATTCGGAGACATTCCCGCCGCCGTAGTCCAGGACGATGGCCCCGACGTAGGGATGGGCGTTTCCGTCCAGGATGCCCCACGTGATGGCCCGCGCGGGGGCGGGGCTCAGGGAGAGCCCAAGGGCGAAGACGATGGCCACGACGAGCAGCGTGCGGCGGACGACACGAAGACGGTTCACCTGCATTCCTCCATCGCCCGGGAGGGGCGGGGAGGGTCCTAAGGCTTTCGTCCTCCGCGGAGTACCTGCAGACGGCCTTGGCATCGGACCCAGGCTTGGGGGCGTTCCTGACCACGTACAACGAATGACGTCTCGATCGCACGAATCGAGCACTTGGGATGCACCTGTCGCGGCAGTAGAAGCGCTCGAAACGGGTCACGCACTCCTGCGCCCGGCCAAAGGTGGGCAAGCCCTGGATCCCGATCGGGTGCGGGGCGAAATGGAACAACCCGTCGATTCCTTTAATCGCACGTACAACGATGAGGTGGCGGGGGAGGCTTGTGTCGAGCCCGTCCGACATAGATCGACTCATCGGCGAGTGGAGGGCCTGGTACCGAGCGGAGATTGCCCAGCAGCGGGGGCCCGTGGGACGTTTATGGGCGGGGCTCTGGAATTTCACCCGTTCCTCGATGCGGTCCGAGGTTCACCAGGACTGGACCCTCGTGCGGCACTACGCGGATCGGGCCTTCGCGCGGATGGCAGCGCCGCCCTCGGGCGGCCCGCCCGCACCTCCCCCGATTCCGGGCCAGACCGGTTCGGCGGCAGGAAGCGCGACCGGGCCGGAATCGCTCGTCACGGTGGCCAAGATCATGACCTATCTGGACGCGGCCAGCGAGGAACCGAACTTCGCCCGGGCGTGGATCTACGTGAACTCCGCGGATGCGCTCCTTCCCCTCGTCGTGCCTGACGAGGACATCTGGTCGTGCGAGCAGAGACTCGGCCTCTGGGACACTAGTCTCCCGAAGCCCCTTGCGGATCGTCTTACCAGCTCGCCCCAGGCGCAGCGGGTCCAGGAGATCTTGGATATCCTGCATCCGAAGCCGGCCCCGCAGGCCCAGGGCCACGCGGGCACACCGCCGCCCCCACCTCCGCCCCCGCCGCCATCTCCGCCGGTCAGCGAGATCCGGAAGGCGGTGCACGAGAAGATGCAGGTCCGCGCCCAGTGCTGGAACGAGGCCAACCACCAGGTCGTGTTCACGGGCAACCTGTGGCTCTGGGCGGGCTTCGGGGTCTTGATCGCCCTAGGCATTTCGATCACCATCGCCGAGTGGATCGTCGCATCGAACCCGACCACGCAGTGGATGCGGTTTCATTTCGTGGGCGCCGCCTTCCTCGGCCTCTTTGGGGGCGCCCTCAGTGCCTACCTCGGAGCGAGAGACGTCGTCATCAGCATCCCGCGGTACCAGCTCATCGTGATCCACACCGCATTGCGAATGCTAATCGGGGCGGCCGGAGCGTTCGTCGTGATCACGGCCGCGTTGGCCCTTCCCCTAGGATCGCTCTCGACGCTCGTGGGCACGAATCCGTTCGCCTTCGTCCTCGCAGGGATCGCGGCGGGATTCTCCGAACGGTTGTTCGTGGACACGCTCGAGAAGGCCGCGAAGAATCTCGGCACGATCTCCAGCGTGGGGGACCTCGCGCCGGCAGGCAAGGGCGGCTAGGGCTCTTACTGGGGTCGGACCCCCCCACTGCAGGCGGTGTCCCATCAGGATGACCTTCCTTCTTGCCCGCGTCTCCGCGACGTGAAGCATCGTTGCCCCTGGTGTCTGGGAGCGACCTGCCCCTCAGAATCCCTGCGCGGGGGCCGCACAGAGAACGCGACGAACCCGAGTCCCACTGACTTCTTCACCGTCCGGATGGACCTGACGGCGCCTAGGGATTTCGGCGCTTCGAGCTCCGAGCTTGGTCCCGACCCTTCCTTCCGACCACGATGATTTCCTCGCTCCGCCGGTCGTTGAATCGACCGAACTGGACGTTCCCGTGTGTCTTCACGTGCAAGAACCCCGCCTTCCGCATCAGCTCCTTCAGCCGCTGCGCCGGGATGATGCGGTAGTCGACCGAGTCGACCTCGAACGTCGGCTTCCCATCGAGCTCCAGAAAGGAGAGGACGTGGAAACGCACCCGGGTTCGGTGGAAGTCCAGCACGTAGATGAAGAGCCTGCGGTCTCCGTTGGGCTCCTTGTGGAAGTGCATCGGGAAAATCCGCCTCCCCTCGCGGACCCACTTGGGCAGGTTCCGGATCTGGACGACGAGGATGCCGTGGTCCCGGAGTACAGTATGCATGCTTCGAAGCGCCGCGAGGATTCCTCGCTCCGTCAACTCGTGGTCCAGAGAGTTCCCCCAGCAGACGACGCAGTCGAACGTCCGGTCGAAGGCCTCGCGGAGTCGCTTGAAATCGGCTCGGACGAAGGCCACCTCGGCCCCCGCTGCGGCTGCATTCCTTCGGGCTCGGCGGATCATTTCCCGGCTGACGTCGCTGCCCGTGGCCTCGATGCCCCTCTGCGCGAATCGGATGACGTGCTGTCCCGTTCCGCACGAGCAGTCGAGCACGGACGTCACGTGGTGCGCCTCGAAGAGCCGGACAAAGAAGGGCAAGACCTGATCGTATCGTGCGTCCGACACGAGTAGGTCGTATTTGCCGGCGAATCGGTCGTAGAACCGCATCGCGGAGTTGGGTCTCACCTTCATCGCCCGCCTTGCGGCGATCCGAGGGCCTAGCTAGGATTCGCTACCCACGGATGGAGCCGAAGGGGCATAGCCTTTCTGGCACGGCGACGACCGGTTGGGCACCGCGGATAGCCCCGCATGGAACGTAGGGTATGTACGCAAGCCCGAAGCCGCGGCAGCTCGTTCCCGGGCGTTAGGTTCGCACCGCGGACGGAGGCGGGGGACTTGGCGTACAGGAATCGACGTGTGTGGCGTTCGACGTGGGCGTGTCTCGCCATCCTCGTCGGGTTAGCGTTGCTCTTCCCGATGTCGATGGCCTCCCTGGCGATCCCGACAAGCTACAAGATTCCGGGGATTCCCTTGTACCAGCAGATCGACGCATCGGGATGCGGAGCCGCATCCCTCCAAATGGTGTTCGCCCACTACGGTCCGTTCATCGATCAGATGGAGATCTACGATGCCGCGCGGACCCACGGGACGACCCTCCCCGACCTGGCGCGGGCGGCCCAGTTCAGCAACCTGAGCACGACCGTGGGCGACCGGTTCGAGAAGGGGGAGACGACGGGGTACCAGGAGCGTTCCCTCGGCTACGCAGGCTTCTTCTACGCCTCCACGGCGCCCTGGCTCGACCAGCTCAAGGCGATCGTGGCCCAGGGCTATCCCGTGATCGTGCTCGTCCACTGGCTCCCCGGGACGACGAAGACGGACCTGGCGTTCCACTATCGGGTCGTCATCGGCTATGACGACGCCAAGGGAGTCCTGATGATGCTCGACCCCTGGTCGCGGCAGTTCAAGAACGACATGAACTACCAGGGATCCTCGTCCGGCTTCGCGGGGGGAAAGGCGTGGGACACGAACTTCGGCTCGTTCAACATGACGTACGCGGACTTCCTGACCACATGGAACGCCTCGACCACGATCTGGGGGGTCCCGGGCTTGGCGTACGGAGGCGTGCTGGTCACCCCCTGGCAGGTGCAGCTAACCACCACCCCCGCGTCCGTCTCGCCAGGGGCGACGGCGACGATCTCCGCAACGATCACGTACCCCGTGCTGGCCCCGTTTGGGTCCGGCCCGTTCCCAACGTTCCCCGCGTCGGGGGTGCAGGCCACCCTCGGGGTCGGGAACGGAGCGGTCGTCGTGGGCGGTCCTACGGCGGCATTGGGAAGCCTCTCCGCGGGTCAGAGCGTGAGCGTGGCCTGGACGGTCCACGCGGGGGCCACGGCGGGCTCTGTCCCTGTCCTCGTCACGGCCTCCGGCCTCGTGTCGGGATCGCTCGGCCCGTGGGGGGACTGGCCGGCCTACAGCTATACGGACCAGATCGGCGGCACGGCCATGGGTAGCCTTTCGATCGGAGGATGAGGGACCTCGTCCATCGAGACCTCGGCCGCGGGCACCTCGAATCGATGAGCCCTCGCCGAAGACGGTGGGCCGGCCCGAGAACGTCGACGTCGAGTTCGCGCCCCGGACTGCGTCGCCGCGTGTGCAACGACCTTGTATCCGCCCGGCCATGCCGGTCTCGCTCGACAGGGGGAGAGAATGCCACACGCCGTGTGTGCGGGCCCTCGTCCAGGAGCCCCTTCCTCCGGACCAGGTACGTCCCGCCGTGGCTCGACGTCCGCGGCTTGGACGGGCGCTTCACGAGCTCGCTCGCCTTTTCTACGTCCAACGACGCCGGGTGGAAGGCGAAGTGTCTCGCTTTTCGATCGGTGTCGTGTCGCGCTCGCGACTTAACAGCTCTCCGAAACGCAATCCGGAGCGCTAATATTAAATATATATCCACCTATTAGTGTCGCAATGCCCCGATACCGGATCCAGGGAAGGCTTCTCAAGTTGAGCGGCGACGAACTTATCGTCGACGTGCGGCACATTGAACCCGTCGATCTTGGGTTCATAAGCTTGCGAGGGACGAGCCTCGCTGCGGAACCGGATTCATGGGCCAACCTTGCATACGCTGGACCTGCCGTCGATGAGCTGAGGACCGATGGCAAGCTTCGCCGGATCAAGCCAGATGGGGAAATCGATGGGCGTATTCGCGCCGGAAAACCGTCTCGGGAACTCCTCGACTTCGTGCACAGCTTCCCACGATCGGTGACAGACGAGCAGGTCTGGAGGTCTGCACAGGCAAAGTTCCCAAGACGGGGCGTTCGGCTTTCATCGGTTCGAAAGTGGCGCATGAAGCCTGGACCGTGATATTGTTTCCAAGAATGAGAGCACCCTCCGAGATTTAATATACTAATATCGTAATAGCTATCCAACATGCAAAACGAAACGTCGCCAGGAATCGCGAACGGGAGAGAACGTACAGCCGAATGCCGAACAGGGGTTTTGACGGATGCCAAGGACTCGGCAGGGGTCGCGGCCGTCACGCCGAATCCCGAGGGACGGGCATGACCGCGGAACCTTCGATGCGGGCGGACCGCATCCAAGAAGACCCTCGGCAGCACGAATCGCTAGAAGACTGGAGCCGGGAACCTCCTGAGGCCTTGACGCAGACCTACTCTGCGATGCTGAAGGGGGCGAAGGCGCTGACGAAGGAGCTGCGAGAGCTGGCCGAGCCGGACACGCCTCTGCAGGACGAGGTCACACGCATAGGCAAGTTGGTCGAGCGGCATCTTCTGGAGGAACTGCGGGCACGCTTGGGCCTGAGGGCCTCTGCCCCCGGGATGCGCTGCAAGTACAGGCACCCCATCGTACCGGGAGAGACGAGGTGTCGGTACCATCACCCGGCTGCGGTCGGGGCTCGGGGGGTGGCCTGAGATGGCGGCGCCAGATCCCCAGATGTACCAGCCCGGATTCGTGGGGACGCTCGAGAAAGCGAGCGTCCTTTACTTCACTCAAATCATGACCCAGCTGGGGCGCATCAAGGAGAACTACTACCGGCTGCACCGGGACTTCAAGGAGTTGTTCCCGGAGCAACGGCACGCAATCTCGCGAGCGATGCGGGCGGACTGGGACTTGCTTCGTGTTTCTGCGAAGAACTTCTCCAATCTCTCCGGCTACCCCTTCGAGAGGAGGCTCAGAGAAGCCACGGAACGTCTGGACGGCGAATACCGGTTGAGGATACAACGGACGAACGCGAAGTACGCCGACGACCCCTCCACACTCCAGTGCAAGGTCAAGAACCTGCACCAATGGAAGGAGGACAGGCTCATCTTAGCATACATGGAGGAAGCGGAGCGAGCCCTCATCAAGGCGGGCACTCTATTCTCGACACTCTATGCGGGCATGGACCTCTTGGAGGACTTCAAGCGCGATATCATCGCAGGCAGCCGCCCAACCGACCTAGGACCCATTCCGAACGAGAAAGTCAAGCACGCGCGGGGGCGGTTGCAATGATGTTCCCGATGGATGACTTCCTCACAAAAGCCATCGACTTGATGAGGAGCATGGACGCTATTACGGACTCGCCCGAATTTAGGAACCGAGTGCGGAAGGCGACCGGGCAAGCCGTTCGGCTCGCGGGAATCGCAGATGCACAAGGCAACCCCACTCAAGCGTTCCTCGATGAGCTTCAGCAGGCCGGGGTGTCTCCGGACGATGAGTGGGCGCGATTCAGGATGGCTCTGCCTCGTTTGTATGCGGCCTACCCGGAACTCCGGAAGTTCAGTTGCTGCATCCAGTGCTCCGCCGAGGTGTCCACGGCAATCCTCGAATTCATCAGTGCCCTCGATGACCTCGAGGCGGAACCATGAGGAGCGGCAAGGCTGAGGAGCCGGACCTCAGCCAACCCATGGTGGCGTGGCGACGGTTGAAGCTCACCAAGCCTCCCCGAAGGCGGGGTGCCCGACACCCGAAGGGGAAGAAGCCCGAGCCGCGGGGCCGGCAGCGGAAGTTCAAGCCTCTCCCCGGCGGCGGACTTGTCCGCAATCCCGGGTATCACGACCGGCGGGACAAGCGGCGCCGGCAGCGCGAGAAGCAACTCGACCGGGTCGATGACGCCGATCCCGGCCACGAGCGGGGAAACCGAGTGGTGTTGGGGTGAGGACGTGACCGATGAAGATGATAGGAAAGGCGCGGGCGAGGCCAAGATTTGGGTCGGCTCCCAGCTGCCCGACAAGATCCGCCAGTTCTGCGAGCGGTTGGAGAAATACGGCCAAGCCCTCGAGGGCGTTCGAGACCCTGACCCCAAGAAAGAGGCGCAGAAGGTCACGCTCCTCGAATTGGAGCTGTTCGTGTCCCAGACGTTCGTGGGCGAGGCGGAGTCGGACTGCATCCTGCGCTACATTGCCGAAGTGAAGCGAAAGCCGTTCGAGGACCGGCCTAGCGTGGCTCCGGACGGTACGGTCCACCGGGTCCGGTACGACATGTCGTTCAACTCGCCGGTCGTCCGGGACAAGTTCTATACGGTGCTGTTCAACGAGCTCCGGAAGCACCGGCTCAAGATGGACCAAATCTCTGCTCTCGCCTATGCCATCGGCTCGTGGAGGCAACATGGCGAGGACAAGCAATCTCCCAAGCGACCTTCGGGCGGAAGGTGGGTGCAGATATGACCGAGGTGCTCGGGGATCCACCCGAGGGTGGGGTGTGTCCGAAGTGCGGGAAGGAGTGGGACGTCTACCACCAGCTCGAACGCATCCTGATGCCCGTGTTGACCTCCGGGTCGGTGCTCTGCCTGATTACCGGCGACAAGGGCAGCGGCAAGACGTGGTTCTCGCAGTGGCTCGAGTGCGCGCTCGTGAAGATGCCGCACACGGACTGGCACTGCATATCCAACGTGGTGTACGGGACGTTCAAGGGGATGCGGAACCACCAGCCGCAGGACGACCCCGAGGCCATCCCCGAGTACGACCGACTCGTCAGCCCCCACGAGAAGGTGCACTTCGCGAACACCTTGGCGGACGCGTTCCGCATCGAGAGCGAGCTGATGTGGGCCGCGTACCAACGGGGGCGCCGCATCCACGTCTTCATGGTCCTCGACGAAGGTCCCGTGACCGGGCTCGGAAGCCTCGCCACGCAGACGTCCATCTACGAGGAGCGGTCCCAGAACCTGTATAAGACCATCACCCTGTCGCGGAAGATCTCCACCAGCCTCTGCATCATCGGGATTTCCGAGAAGCTGCTGAGCCCGAAGCTGCGGTCCGCCGAGGATGTCGGAGGCATCGGCCTTTGCCGCGTCGTCTTCAGCAAGTGGGCGAACGACATCGAGGCCGTCGCACAACAGTCCCGAGACGACGGCCGCTACGACCATCCCTACGACATCGACGGCATTCCCACGAAGGAACTCGTCGCGGTCTTCGTGAAGGACGACCCGAATTTCCTGCCGAGCCTCCTCGCGGTCGGCACGAGCAGCTTCACCCGGCGGACGGAGGACCTGAAACCCGGCGAGACGAACTACGACTCGTTCAGCATCGCAGGCTTCACCACGGGCGAGATTGGAGGAGAGCCCTTCTCGCTGGACGACCTCATCGTGCAGCTCAGCGACCTCCACAGTTCGGAGATTCCCGAAGCGATGTATCGGTACTTCCACCCGGGAGAGCAGGAGTCGAGTGGAGGCCAGCGGGACGGGGTCCAAAACGAGCCGGACGATGCTCAACAAGGCGGGACGAGGGCTGGGCCGAGCGAACCCGAACGTGACAAGACGGTCGACGCCGAAATCCAAGAGAGGGCAACCCCGGCCTTCCAGCGACTTCAGGCGGAGGTCGCCAAGGACCGGGTGTCGCTGCAGAGGTTTGGGAAGGTGAGGTATCCTACGCTCGCGGACCTGTATCGCGCCGCCAAAGTGTCCGAGAAGACGTTCTACCGGATGAAGCACCGGCTTGACCTCAGGTACCGGTTCGATGTCCAAGGCGAGGACGGCAGCGACGCATGATTGGCCCCGGCAAGCCCAAACGGCCGTACCGGCGATTGCGAGAGGGGCTGCCCAATCCCGTGGAGGACCCAGAGGTGCGGCGGAAGATCTCATCCGCCCTCACGGCACGGGTGGCCCATGGACTGCCGGTCGGTCGGCCGCACAATGGAGAGAACCAGGACGGTTCTCTGGACCAAGCCGGAACCGATGTTCTGGAAATGAAGGCGAGCGGCTTCAGCATCCGGGAGATTGCAGCGCACGTGGGTTGGTCGAAGACCACCGTCGCTGAGTTCGTCCACCGGCACCTAAGACGGGAATGATATGGAGTTTGGGGCTCAAGTCGCTGCCGCGTCATCTTCAACGGTAACCGGGATCGATCTGCTCACCCTGACAGTTGGTGGGGTACACTGCAAAGGCCTGCGGTTACAGGGAATCCACAACGGGGATTCTTCTCGAATCGGCCCTTCGTGACCTGGGACTTTGCGGGCCGTCCCGTTTCCCACGGGGATCGCCTAGGATTTCCGGGCTCTAACAGACAGTGATTAATCTCAAACCGCTGGACCTGCGCAGCGACCACGACAGGTTCGGATTTCTCTGCCGTTCTTGGTACAGACCACGCTCGTCCGGCTGTCACCGGGAAGTTCCCCGACAGGCCTGTCAGCGATACTCTGACAGGACCGGCGGATGGAGAGAACCAAGACGCGAGTGCAGTGGCGGGGTATGCGGGGTGGCCCGAAACCGCCCCCCGCACGATCGCCGGGGACGCATGCGGAGTCCCGTCCGGCTCGGCCGGTTTCCGCATGGATCCAAGGACGATTCGGGCAGGATTCTGGCCTCATTCTGAACAACCCTGATGGCCGTCCCGGGCCTGCCCGTTTCCCGAGGGCATCCATGCGGAGGAACAAACGGATCGTATCGGGTGTGATGGCATGCGTGATCATGGGATTGCTCGTCCTCGGGAGTGCGCTGCTCCTTCCGGTCGTGGCCGCGCATCCGGGCGGAGGCGATGGTCCTGCGTCCGAGCGAGGCATCCGAGCCGTCTACACGGAGACGAACGCCGCGGCGGGGAACGCCATTGTCTGGTACGCCCGGGCCCGCGACGGTCAGCTGTCGTGGAAGGGGACCGTGTCCGCGGGAGGCCTAGGGACGGACAGCGGGCTGGGGAGCCAGGGAGCCCTCGCGCTGGGGGATGACAACCGCATCCTCGTCGCCGTCGATGCGGGAAGCAACGAACTCTCCGTGTTCCGTGTGAGCCCGGGTGGCTTGACGCTAACCGACGTTGTGGCGTCCGGGGGCATCATGCCCATCAGCGTGACGATCCATGACGACTGGGTCTACGTGGTGAACGCGGGCGGCGAGACCCCGAACATCGCGGGCTTCCGGCTCGACGGCCGGGGCACGCTGTCCGCCATCCCGGGATCCGAGCAGAGCCTGAGCGGGTCGGGACCCGCCCAGATCTCCTTCAACCCCGAGGGGCGGGTCCTCGTCGTGACGGAGAAGACGACGAACTCGATCGACACGTTCACTGTGGACCACCATGGCGTCGCGAGTGGGGCGATCTCCCACGCGTCCAACGGCGCCGTGCCGTTCGGGTTCGCGTTCGACGAGGACGGACACCTGATCGTGAGCGAGGCGGGAGGCGGACCCAACGGGACGTCCGCGCTCTCCTCCTACCAGGTCGGGCACGACGGTAGCCTGACGACGATCAGCGCCTCGATCCCGGACTTCGAGTATGCAGCCTGCTGGGTTGCGGTCACGAACCACGGCCGCTTCGCGTACACGAGCAACGCGCACCCCCCGAGCAACGACCTCTCGAGGTACGAGCTCAGCGACCACGGGCAGCTTGCGCTGGACCAGGAGGTCGCCGCGAAGCCGGGCAACGGCCCGACGGACCTGGGGATCAGCGGGAACGGCAGGTTCCTGTACGTCCTGGATTCGGGGGACGGAGCCCTTGCCGGCTTCCTCATCCACGGGGACGGCACGCTGTCGTCCGTCTCGACCGCCTCGGGACTCCCCGCGAGTGATGTGGGCCTCGTGGCCACGTGAGCCCGAGGGCCGAACCGTGCCCGACCGTCCACCGACGCGCCGGGCACCCCTTTCCTTTCTGCGCCCCACCATGCTCATCCCTGCAGGCCCTATGCCCACCTGCCCCTGAGTGCGGCCTTGAGGCAGCTCCTATGGGATCTCATCGCAGGTACGCGCGGCGGCGTGAACCGCGCCCGGATCATCGTGACGCTTCGCGGGAGGCCCTTCAACGCGCACCGGCTATGCGAGGTCCTCCAGCTCGACGATCGTACCGTGCGGCACCACCTCGACCTGTTCCTGCGAAACGGACTCCTTTCGCGTCCCGCCGGAGACGCCTACGCGGCGCCGTACTTCCTGTCCCCGATCCTCGAGGCGAACTTCGGGGTGTTCGAGGAGGTCTGCGGCCACCTGCTGCAGGACCCGGCGACACCGCGGAAACGAGGGGGCTCTGGCCGTGACCATCCTCGAGACGAGGAGTGATGCCGATGAGTGACGCGTGGACCACGGGCGTGATCGGGGTCGCCGTGCTGAACGTGGTCTTGACGGCCGCCTTGGCCCTCCAGTACGGCCGGATGTACACGCGCACCAAGGCCCCGTTCACCCTGGGACTGATCCTGTTCGCCCTCGCGTTCCTGGCCCAGAACGTTCTCGTGGCCTATGCGTACGCGATGATGATGCCCCTGTTCGGGGTCGCTCTCCTGCCCTACCTGCTCGGCATCGGGGCCTGTGAGGCCGTCGGATTGGCCGCGGTCCTCTGGACCGCGACCCGGTGACTCGCGCGTCTGGGCCGTTCTCCGAAGCGATGTACTCCCGCTGCGTCGCCCGCCATGAGCACCAAGGATGCCCGCAGTGGAGATCGTCCTGCGGCGGGACGGGTCGACCTCCGCTCGAGGCGGGAATTGGAGGGTCCGCGGTCTTCAACGGCTGCGCCCCGAAGTTGGCCGCCGGGAACGGTAGGGCGGGCCCGCATCGCCTTGGGTCGCGATGCGGAGGACCGCCCGTGGATGCCGCGAGTCGCCCGGTTCGCCCGCGAACTCGAATCGCGCTCGGACCTTGGGCGGGTAGACATTCACGGGACGACCTCCCGTGGCCCGTGCGTCGCTCGGGCATGTCCCGAGGGCGCTACCGCTCCGGGGGGCCGAAAAGCCTTCTAGACGAACGGAATCCACCGACCGGGGGCACGGAACGTGACGAGGGCCAAGGATCCGAGAGGATCGAACCGCCGCCTGAGGTGAGGACGTGGTCGACCGAGTGTACAAGGCGGGCGTGCCCGCGCTGAGGAAAGATCTCGAGAGGCTGAGGGAGAGCTTCGCCCAACTGGATTCCCGGACCGATTGGGTCAAGCTGAGGATCGAACCGCTGCTGGACCACGTGAAGTCCCTGGAACGGCTCCTGGTGTCGAGGGAGCATGCGCGGGAATTCTCCCGGTTGACCCGCGGGGTTGCGATGTTTCATTCCGACCTGGTGTACTTCCGCACCAATGTCCAAGCGCTGGAGAAAATTCTCGAGCCCGAAAGGAAAGGT
>DASQGG010000061.1 GCA_035632695.1 Thermoplasmata archaeon | reverse complement strand
CCATCGTGTACCGCTATGCGTTCAAGAACGCCCTGATCCCCGTGGTCACGATTCTGGGCCTCCAGTTCGCGATCCTGTTCGCGGGCGCCGTCCTCACGGAGCGCACGTTCTCGTGGGACGGGATGGGCACGCTCCTCCTGGACTCGATCAACTCGAAGGACTACCCGATGATCCAGGGTACGATCGTGATCTACGCGCTCATCATCATCGTGATCTCGGTCTGCATCGACATCGTGAACGGGATCATCGACCCCCGCGTGAGGTACTGAGATGGCGACCGAAACCCGGAAGCGCGACGAGGTGACCTGGGAGTCCATCTTCGGTCCGCGCACCCTCCTGGGCCGGTTCGTCCACCCCATGCTGGAGCAGCGGAAGACCCTCGCGGGCCGCCTCGCCTGGCTCGGCCTCGTGCTCCTGATCGCTTTCATCGTGATCGCGGTGTTCGCGCCGATCCTCGCGCCGTACGACCCCACGGTCCTCACGTCGACCCTGAACCAGCCTCCGAGCGCGGCGCACTGGATGGGGACGGACGACCTGGGCCGCGACGTGTTCAGCCGTGTCCTCTGGGGCGCGCGCAGCTCGCTCGAGATCATGGTCATCGGCGTCCTCCTGGCGCTCGTGATCGGCTTCCCCGTGGGCCTGTTCTCCGGCTACCACGGCGGCTACCTGGACCGCGTCCTCGTCCTCGTCATGGACTCCGTGTACGCGTTCCCCGGGCTCCTCCTGGCGGCCCTCGTGGCGCTCTTCCTGGGCAAGGGCGTCCTGAACATCGGCATCGCGATCACGGTGATCTACATCCCCCTGTACTACCGCGTCACGAGAAACCACACCCTCTCCGTGAAGGAGGAAACCTATGTGGAGGCCGCCCGCGCCCTCGGGGCGAAGCCCCGGACCGTGATGTGGTCCTACATCGCATCCAACGTCCTCGTCTCGATCCCCGTGATCTTCTCCTTGAACGCCGCGGACGCGATCCTGACCGCCGCGGGCCTTTCCTTCCTGGGCTTCGGCCTGGAGCGCCCGACCCCGGACTGGGGCCTCGACCTGAGCGACGCCCAGCGCTTCCTGGGGAACGGGATCTGGTGGACGTCCGTCTTCCCGGGCCTCATGATCATCCTCCTCACCGTGGGCCTGAGCTTCCTCGGGGAGGGCCTCAACGACCTCGTGAACCCGTTGCTCAAGAAGGAGCGGCAGTAGATGGACGAGCTCCTGCGGATCGAGGACCTCTCCGTCCACTACAAGACGTTGCGGGGCGAGGTGCGGGCAATCGATGGCGTCAGCCTGACCCTTCCCGAAGGGGAGACCGTCGGCGTCGTGGGCGAGACAGGCTGCGGCAAGTCCACCCTGGGCAAGGCGATCTTGGGCGTCCTGCCGTACGGGACGCGCGTCACCGGCCACGTGTGGTTCCGCGGGAAGGACCTCCCCTCCCTGGCCGAGGAGGACTTCCGCCTGGTCCGCGGCAAGGACTTGGCGCTCATCTTCCAGGATCCCATGACCCGGCTGAATCCCTTGATGACCATCGACGCCCACTTCGTGGAGACGATCCGGGCCCACGAGGACGTCCGCGAGGATGAGGCGCGCGAGCGGGCCGTCAGCGCGCTCACGTCCATGGGCATCCCGGAGTCCCGGATCCACAACTTCCCCCACGAGTTCTCGGGCGGCATGCGGCAGCGGATCATGATCGCCCTGGCCCTCGTCCTGCGGCCGTCCCTGCTGATCGCGGACGAGCCCACGACCTCCTTGGACGTGATCGTGGAGGCGGGGATCCTCGAGATCCTCGAGGACCTCAAGCGCGCCTACCGGATGTCGCTCCTCTTGATCACCCACAACCTCGGGATCGTCGCGGAGGTGTGCGACCGGGTGGCCGTCCTCTACGCCGGGAGGCTCGTGGAGATCGGCGCCGTTCGGGACATCTTCGCGCGGCCCATCCATCCGTACACCCGCGGCCTCCTGCGCTCCGTGATCCATCTGGAGACCAAGGAGCTCTTCTCGATCGACGGCAGCCCACCGGACCTGTACGAGCCGCCCTCGGGTTGCCGCTTCCACCCACGGTGCCCGTTCGCGAAGGACGTCTGCCGGGACGTGGACCCGCCCCTCGTGGAGTTCCGGACGGGCCAGCGCGCCGCGTGCCACTTCGGAGGCGAGTTCCTGTGACCGCCGAGGCGGTCCCCTGGGAGTCGGGGTCCGACCTCGTCACGGTTCGAGGCCTCAAGGTGCACTACCCTGTGAAGCTCCCCTTCCTGCAGCGCATGCTCCTCCGGGACAAGGCGGTCGTCCACGCGGTGGACGGAGTGGACTTCGCCCTCCGGCCGGGAGAGATTTTCGGGCTGGTCGGGGAGAGCGGCTGCGGGAAGACGACCGTGGGCCGAACGATCCTGCGCCTCGTCGAGCCCACGGAGGGCACCGTCGTCTTCGAGGGCAGGGACATCACCCATCTCAAGGAGAGGCGGCTCGAAGCCTTCCGCCGGAGGGCGCAGATCGTGTTCCAGGATCCCCATGCCGCCCTCAACCCGGCGATGTCCATCGGGCGCGCGATCGGGCACCCCCTCGAGATTCATGGAGTCACGAGCGCCGGAGCCGCGGACACGGCCGCCCCCGTGCAGGCCACGGATCATGACGTCGCGGAAGAGCAGCGCCAAGCCGTCCTCGAGATCATGCGGGAGGTGGGGCTGACGCCCGAGGAGCAACTGTACGAGAAGTATCCCGCGGACCTGAGCGGCGGCCAGAAGCAGCGCGCCGTGATCGCCCGGGCCATGATCCTGCGGCCCAAGCTCATCGTGGCGGACGAGCCCGTGGCCATGCTCGACATGTCGATCCGTGCGCGCGTCCTCGAACTCATGATCGACCTGAAGAACCGCCACCGCCTCACGTACTTGTTCATCACCCACGACCTGGCCACCGCGAAGTTCGTGTGCGACCGGATCGCGATCATGTACCTGGGCCGCATCGTCGAGATGGGTCCGGCAAAGGAGATCTACCAGCATCCGAAGCACCCGTACACGCGCGCCCTCCTCGCCGCGATCCCCGTTCCCGACCCCACGAAACGTGCGGCCAAGGATCTGCCCAAGGGAGAGGTCCCCGATGCGGTGTACCCGCCCGCGGGCTGCCGATTCCATCCGCGTTGCGCGGTCGCCCTGTCCACCTGCGGCTGGGAGGGCCGGGACGTGATCACGTACCTGGAGGAACGGTGGCTGGATCTCGTGCGCGCCCGGGCCGAGGCGTCCGTAGGCCCCGTCGAGTCGTGGAGCGCGAAGGGGCTCGAGGCGCGTCGGGCGGGCCGGGAGGAGAGCCCGGACCGGCTCGTGGCCCGCGTGCGGGAAGTCCTCGCGGGCGCGCCGCGGCCGCTCCTCGACGCGATCCAGGACCTGCGGGCGGAGGGAGGAGACGTCGTCGTCCGCTTCCGCCCGCCCGCGCCCCTGGCGCCCAAGGACGTCGACGGGCGCATCGTCGAGTGTCTGCTGTACTGACCGCCAAGGCTTATGCGGGTCCCGCGGTTCGGGGCCTGCATGGAAGAGGTGCGGAGCTTCGCCGCCTCCTTCCCCGCGTTCTGCGATCGCGGGGCGGTCCGTGTCCCGGGGCTGGGCGCGATGCCCTCCCTCGAGGGCGCGCGTCCGTTCGACATGAGCGCGGAGGCCCTCTCCAGCTTCCGGATCGAGGCGCCCAAGGACCCCGAGACCTTACCTAACATGCTCCGACTCGGACCCGAGGCGGCCGCGTTCTACGCCTCGTTCCGGCTCGAACCGGAGCGGTGGGGCATCTACCTCCGGGGCCCCAGCATCCGGGCGCTGCGGGAGGAGTACCACCGGATCCTTTGGCGGGACCTCGGGAAGTACGCGGACCGCGACGTGAGCGACGTCGCGGAACGGGTGGAGTACAGCCTCGTGCTGGACTACCTGCTCACTCATGCGAAGTTCCACTTCTTGGTCGACCGGACCGCGGCGGAGTGGGAACGGCAGTCCGGCACCCCACGGTATGCGCCGTACCAGGCGAGGTGGTACGGCCCGCCCGCGAAGCCCGTGGCCCAGCAGCCCGAGGACGTCGGCAACCTGGAGGAAGCCCTCGCGAACCTGGACGCGTTCCGCACGTACATCAACCCGACCTACGGCGAGGGCGTCGCCGCCGTAGTCGACGGCCGCCTGGACCCGAGGAACGTGGACGAGTGGAAGGCGTTCTTCATCGGCGGGCGCTTCGCGGTCGAGATGGCGAACGTGTTCTCGCGGCAGCCCGCGGGGTGGAAGGACTTCGCGCGGTTCCTGAACCGCAAGACCTCTGTGGGATCGACGAACTACGTGCGGATCCAGTACTCGTACAACCCAGAGCTGTTGGAACGAGGCCAGAGGGAACTGGCCAAGCGTCTCGCGCGGGACGGCACGCCGAATCCGGAGAACCCGTTCAAGGACGCGAACGTCGAGATGCCGAACGTGTACCTGCTCTGAGTCCGTTCACGCATTCCAGGTGGGTTTCCCACTTTCATGTACCTCCCAGGAGTACGGTTTTCACCCCGGATCGCTTTCGTGTATTTGCGTGAAACGAAAGTCGATGATGAAACGGGTCCGTCGAGGCAGGCGCAAGGGCCATGCCTTCGGGTTCATCGTGACATGGGATGTTGACAGCTCAGATCGCAGCACCTGCGAGCGGGTTCGAAGGTTCGTCTTC
>DASQGG010000060.1 GCA_035632695.1 Thermoplasmata archaeon | reverse complement strand
CTTCTTCGACAGCCCGCGGTTCCGTAGGGCCTGGATCGTCGTCGCGCGCGCCATGCTCACTCCTCCGACGGAGGTTCTTCCTCCTCGACTTCGACTTCCTCCTCGGAGATCTCGACGTACATGTCCTTCTCCGTGAGACCGTAGGAGGCCATCTCCTGTTCGCGGAGGCGTTCCTTCCAGGACGGCTCTTCGCCGAGAACCTCCTGGAGGATGTCATCGATGTCGACGGCTCGGCCCTGGACGCTGCGACTCGGATCGACCCCATCCTCACCGAACCGGAACTGGATGATTGTGTCCGCCGTGTTCCGGACCGTGCCGTCCTCCTTGACCTTGAGGTCCTCGAGGGCGTTGATCAGCCGGCGCTGCATGTAGCCCGAACGGGACGTCCGCACCGCGGTGTCCACGAGACCTTCGCGGCCGCCCATCGCGTGGAAGAAGTACTCCGTGGGATGGAGGCCCGACTTGTAGGACGCCTTGACGAAGCCCTTGGCCTCCGCGCCGAGGTCGCCCTTCTTGAAGTGAGGGAGGGTGCGGTTCCAGTAGCCGCGGCTCAGGCGCTCGCCCCGGACCGCCTGCTGTCCAATGCAGCCCGCCATCTGGGACAGGTTGAGCATGGACCCGCGGGCGCCCGACCGCGCCATGATCACCGCGCTGTTCTCCATCCCGAGGTACTTGCCCGCGATCTGCCCGGCCTGGTCACGCGCGCGGCCCAGGATCTTCATCGCCTCGACCTCGAGGGTCTCCTCGAGGGACCGGCCCGGCATCTGCTCGAGCTCGCCCTGGCGGTAGGACTCGACGAGCTTCTCGACCTTGTCCGTGGCCGCCTTCAGGCCGTCCGAGATGTCCTTCTTCGCTTCCTCGGGGATGTCCTCGTCGTCGATGCCTGTCGTGAAGCCGCGGACCATGATCGCCCCGATCGCCATCTTCGTCGCCTTGTCGAGGAACTCCCGGGCGACGTCGGGGCCGTAGTCCCGGGCGAGCTTGTCCACGATCTTCCCCTTGAACGCGCCGATCGCGTTCTCGTCAATAGTCCCGGAGACGTTCTTCCCGTCCTTGATGATCACCAGGGAATCCTCGTCGCGGAGCTCCCGCAAGCCGATGTCTCCCTTCGGAGCGATGGACGACTTGAACGTCATGCTCAGGTCCTTGGGCAGGACCATGGAGAAGAGTTGCTTGCCCGTCCAGAACTCCTCGCCGCCCTTCTTGATCTCGGGCTCGGGGAGCTCGTGGAGGTTGATCTTGCTCAGGATGAAGACGGTCTCCTCACGGGTGAACTTGGAGTCCTTGTGGGTCAGGAGGAACCCGCCCGTGATGTGGTCGTGGATGCCGCCGATCACGGGGCCGCCGAACCGCGGCGAGAGGATGTGCTCCTGGACGCGCATGAGGACGCGAGCCTCGGCGCGGGCCTCCTCGCTCTGGAGGACGTGCAGATTCATCTCGTCCCCGTCGAAGTCCGCGTTGTACGGCGGGCAGACCGCGAGGTTGAAGCGGAACGTCTTGTGCGGCATCACGCGGACCTCGTGGGCCATCATGGACATCCGGTGCAGGGAGGGCTGCCGGTTGAACAGGACGATGTCCCCGTCCACGAGCTGCCGCTCGATCACGTACCCGATCTCGACGGCCTCGGCCACGACCTCCGCGTTCTTGTCCGTGACGCGGATGCGCCGGCCGTCCGGCCGAATCACGTAGTTCACGCCCGCGAGATACTCCTGCAACGGGCCGAGCGGCGTCGGACCGCGCTTGACCCAGTCCTTCACGATCTCCACGTTGTAGGCCTGGACGTGCACGGGGACCGTGAGCTCGCGCGCCGCTTCCACGGGGACGCCGACCTCGTTGATCGAGAGGATGGGGTCCGGGGAGATGACCGTCCGCGCGCTGAAGTTCACCCGCTTCCCGGACAGGTTCGAGCGGAAACGGCCCTCCTTGCCCTTGAGCCGCTGGACGAGGGTCTTGAGCGGCCGGCCGGACCGGTGCCGCGCGGGCGGGATGCCCGCGGTCTGGTTGTCGAAGTACGTGGTCACGTGGTACTGGAGCAGCTCCCAGAGGTCCTCGACGATGAGCTGCGGGGCTCCCGCATCCCGGTTCTCCCGGAGCCGCTGGTTGATCCGGAGCACGTCGACGAGCTTGTGGGTCAGGTCGTCCTCCGAGCGGTCGCCGGATTCCAGCGTGATCGAGGGACGGACGGTCACCGGCGGCACGAGCAGCGCGGTCAGTACCATCCACTCGGGCCGTGCGACCTCGGGGTTCATCCCGAGCACTCGGAGGTCCTCGTTCGGGATGCGCTCGAGGCGCTCCCGGACTTCCTTGGGCGTGAGCTTGTGGCCGTCCTCGCGGAAGGTCGTCGGCTTGTCCAGGGTGATCTTCCCCTGGTCCTCGCCGCAGTGGGGGCAGCGCTGTCGCTTGGTCGCCTCCCGGGCGGTCTCCTTGGACACCATGCCGACGTCGGTCACGTCCCCGCCGAGGTCCTCGACCTGCTCCATCTCCGCCATGTACTCCATGGCCTGCTGGCGCGTGAGCAGGAGTCGCCCGCACCGCCGGCACGTCGCCTGGAGGAGCTTCTTGATGTCCTTCACGTACCCGACGTGGATCACGGGCATCGCGAGATCGATGTGGCCGAAATGGCCCGGGCAGTCGTCCACCTTGCCGCCGCAGGTCTTGCAGCGCAGGCCGGGCTCGATGACGCCCAGGTGGGAGTCCATGAGGCCCATGTCGATCGGGAAGCCGTCGTCGTCGTACGTGTCCGCGGTGATGATCTTGGTCGCCGACATCCGCCGGATCTCGTCCGGGCTGAGCAGCGCGAACTTGATCGCGTGGATCCGCTTTGTGACGCCTCGCATGGCCATCATCGCATGTCCTCCAGTTGCAGCCGCATGACGACCCCCAACGAGAGGAGCTCGTCGAGCAGGAGCTTGAACGCGTAGGACGTCTGCACGGGGTAGATCTTGGACGTGTTCTCGCACACGGGGCAGCGGAGGTTCCCCTTGCGGTCCTTGATCGCGAAGTGCCCGCACTCCGGGTTGCCGCAGACGTACTGGATCGTCCCGTCGGACTCGTCCAGGAGGCGGTCCTTGATCACCATGGCCGCGCCGTGGCCGATCAGGCAGTCGCGTTCCATCTCGCCGAACCGCAGGCCGCCCTGGCGGGACCGGCCTTCCGTGGGCTGGCGCGTGAGGATCTGCACGGGGCCGCGGCTCCGGACGTGGAGCTTCCCCGAGACCATGTGGTGCAGCTTCTGGTAGTAGATCACGCCGATGAAGATCTCCGCGGGAATCATCTGGCCCGTCATGCCGTCGTAGAGGATCTCCTTCCCGTTCGAGCGGAAGCCGTTCTCCTCGAGGCCCTTGCGGAGCGCCTCCTCGCGCTCGCCGCTGAAGGGCGTCCCATCGATCTCGCGACCCTCCATGGACCCTACCTTGCCGCCGATCTGCTCCAAGACGTGGGCGACCGTCATCCGGGACGGGATGGCGTGGGGGTTGATCACGAGGTCCGGGATGATCCCGTTCGCGGTGAAGGGCATGTCCACCTGCTCCGCGATGAGGCCGATGACGCCCTTCTGCCCGTGCCGCGACGCAAACTTGTCCCCGAGCTCGGGGACGCGCAGGTCGCGGACCTTGACCTTGGCGAGCTTGGAGCCGTTCTCGGACTCCGTGAGCATGACGGAATCGACCCAACCCTCCTCACCGTGGCGGACGGTGACCGAGGTCTCGCGGCGCTTCTGCGGCGTCAGGAAGTCCGTCTCCTCCTCGAGGAAGCGCGGCGGGCTCGTCTTGCCGATGAGGACCTCGCCCCCGGTGACCTTGACCTCGGGCGAGATTAGGCCGTCGTCCGGCGTCAGGTTCGCGTAGGACAGGTCGGCTCGGGCACCGCGGACGTCCGGCGAGGGGATCTCGAAGTGGTCCTCCTGGCCGCCGGGATAGCGGCGCTCCTCCGCGCGGTACGTGCGCATGAAGGACGATCGCCCGAGGCCGCGGTCGATGGAGGCCTTGTTCATCACGATCGCGTCTTCCATGTTGTACCCATGGTACGACAGGACCGCGACGACGAAGTTCTGACCCGCGGGCCGCTCGTTGAAGGAGACGTACTTCATGGAGTCCGTCTGGACGAGGGGCTTCTGGGGATAGTGGAGCAGATGGCTCCGGGTATCGGGTCGCAGGCGGTAGTTGCTCTGGCCTAGGCCGAGCGATTGCTTCGCCATGCCCGAACCCATGGTCACGCGCGGCGAGGCGTTGTGCTCCGGATACGGGATGACCCCCGAGGCCACGCCCAGGATAATCATCGGGTCGACCTCGAGGTGCGTGGTCTCCTTGATGATCAGGCTCTTCACGTGGAAGGTCTTGTGGCAGAACTTGCACTCGAGCTCGGCGTCCTCGTCGCGGGCCCCCATGTCGACCCAGGTCACGTCGTTCCGGCTCAGGGGGTGCTTGCACTCCTTGCACCGCGCCGGGACGTCGTACGGGTAGACCGCGATGAACGTGTCCTCCTCCTCCTCCGCGTCGACCCACTCGACGACGCCGTTCCGCACGAGGTCCGAGAACCGCAGGCGGCCGAGCTTGAGGTCCTCGATGTGCTTGCGCGACAGGACCAGGTGGCCGTCCTTGACCACGAGCAGGGGGCGCCGGATGCGGCCCTCGTCGCAGTTCAGGATGATCTCGCCCATGTTCTCGTCGAACCGCACGTTGACCTCGTGGCTCAGGAGACCTGAGCGTCTCCGCTCGCGGATCTCCGCGACGAGCATCTTGGGGTCCTCGTGCAGGCCTACGAGGTCTCCGTTCACGTAGACGCGGGTGAGCTGGGTCTGCTGGCCCTTGACCTGCTTCGTCCCCAGGTCGGAGAGCAGGAGCTTGACCTCGTCTTCGGGGAAGCCCTCGGACACGTCGATCACGAGGGCGCAGTTCTTCACGAGGCCGCAATTCTGCCCTTCCGGCGTCTCGTTCGGGCAGAGCCGCCCCCACTGGGTCGGGTGCAGGTCCCGCGCCTCGAAGTGGGGCTGGGATCGGGTGAGCGGCGACGTCACGCGGCGCAGGTGGCTGAGGGCGGACATGTTCGACGTGCGGTCCAGCAGCTGGCTCACGCCGGCGCGGCCGCCGACCCAGTTCCCCGTGGCCAAGGCATGCAACAGGCGCTGGGTGAGAAGATCCGGCCGGATGGCCGAGGAGATCTTGAGCTCGCGGTGTCTCGCATAGGACCTCTCGAGCTGGTACTTCAGGTCCTTGATCACGTTCGCGAAGGCGACGCGGAAGAGGTCCTCCATGAGATCTCCCGCCAGCTTGAGCCGCTTGTTCGCGTAGTGGTCCTTGTCGTCCTCCCGCCGCTTGCCCAGGGAGAGCTCGAGGATCGTGCGCGCGACGCGGCCCAGGAAGATCGCCTTCTTGATCCGGTCCTCCCGGGTGTCGCCCAGGTGCGGGAGGAGGCTGCGGTCCAAGATGGACTCGACCTTCTTGATCCGGTACTCCTTGGCCTGGCCCGTAGCGAACTTCTTCTCGAGGTAGCTGATCGCGTCATCCTTCGTGAAGATCCCGTTGGGCGGGTAGTTCTTCTTGTTCTGGCACTCCTCGATGTTCGCGTACACGATGTTGGCCATCTCGGGCGCGGAGACGATCGCGTTGTAGATCTCCTCGTCCTTCTCCATGCCCAAGGCCTTCATCAGGATGATCAATGGAATCTGGCCCGAGGCCGTCGGGACGGACACGATGAGCTGCCCGTCCTTCCGCTTCTCCATGAGCGTGAGGGCGCGGTACCCTTCCTTCTGGGAGAAGACCTTGGCGACCTCGACCTTGCGGCCGTACCGCTCGTTGAACTCCACGAGGACTCGGTTCGGAGCGAGGTCTTCGAGGGAGATCAGCGCGCGCTCCGTGCCGCCGATGATGAAGTACCCGCCGGGATCGTACGGATCCTCGCCGGACTCGATCAGTTTCCGCTTGTATTCGTCGAGCGTGAGCTCCCCCTCGGTCTCCATGTTCTCCTTGTAGAGGAGGCAGCGTTTCGACTTGACCATGATCGGCAGGTTTCCGATGTGGACGCGCTCCGGCTCCCGCTCGATCCCGTTCTCGATGACCGTGAAGTCCAGGTAGATGGGCGCCGTGTAGTTCAAGTTCCGCAGGCGCGCCTCCATGGGGGTCAGGGGGTGCGTCGCCCCGTTGGCCTCCTTGACCACGGGCAGGCCCAGGGTGATCGTCGGCTTCGCCTCGAGGTCGATCCGTCCGCGCTCGTCCCGCTTGCGGCCGATCCGGATCTCGATCACGTCGCCCTCGGTGCGATCCTCGTCGAGCTTGATGATGCCGCGGCGGTCGTCCTCCGGGGAGGACCGCAGGTTGTCCACGATCCGCTGCATCCTCGAGTTGGGGTTGTCGATCGTCGGGAGAAAGTCGTCGAACGATGCGATGTGGTGGTTCACGATGGAGCGCTCTCGGAAGAACGCGTCAATGAGTTCTCTCATGCTCTACCTCCCGATGACCAAACGATAGGCTTCGGACACTCCGGCGGTCCCGCTCACGCGGGTGACCTTGATGATCCGCCCCTCCTCGATGGGGCCCTCGATGCGCTCGAGGACCTGGATCACGGGATCGCTCCGGTGGATCTTGGGGAGCTGGTCCTTCGTGATCCGGAGGCTCTGCAAAACGGCTTCCGCCTGGTCCTCCGGCACGAGGCGGTGCTCTGGTACCAGCTGGTGCTCCAGCACATTGAACCTCAACGGGGTTCCTCCCTGGGCGACCTCATTCGACCTGGCATGTCACGCGCCCGGGAGCCCTACGGGCCCGCGGGGATTTTCGGGGACCCGGCGCGGGCCGCAGGGCCCGTTCGAACCCCGGACCACCCGGTCTCTCTCCGCTTTCCTTGACGAAAAGCGGTTAAAAGCCGGATGCTCTTTCTAGGGACGGTGGGATCGCCATCCTACCTAGCTGAGCTACGGGCCCTCGGGCTGGCGGCGGCGACATGCGGACCGTTGCCAAAACCGCAGGTGTAGTTAAACTTTACGGCGCGGAAGAGACGGGCAGGGGGCCACGATCGCGGCCCGCCCGGCCGTCCCGCGGCACCTGCCGATTATTATCGGACGTCTGGAATGGAAATAGCCATGAGAAGTGCAGCACCACAACGTTTTATAGACCCCGTCCGTTCCGAGGCGACGTGAGCCCTGAGGAGAGCCGCTGCACCTCCTGCGGCGCGGTGCTGCTCGGGAAAGGCACGACGACGTTCCCCTGCCCGAGCTGCGGCCAAGCCAAGATCGGCCGATGCACACGCTGCCGCGACCAGTCCGTGGCGTACCACTGCCCCACGTGCAGCTTCATCGGGCCGTGAGGGGTTCCATGGGATCCGTCGCGATCACCTATCGGGTCATGCCTGAGGACGTGTCCACGGACATCGACGCCATCCGCGAGGGGATCCGCAAGACGCTGGGGCCTGCCATGAAAGGGATGCAGGTGAAAGACGTAGCGTTCGGGCTCCGAGCCATCCTCACCCTCGCCGTGGTCGACGACGCCTCGGGAGCGGCGGAGCGACTCGAGCACGCGATGGCCGCGATCCCTGGGGTCGGCAGCGTCGAGGCGATCGACGTCACACTCGTGTGATCCTCAGTAGGCCATCTCGCCGCTCAGGAAGGCCTGCGTTTCGCGACGGGACGGATTCTCGAACACCGCGTGGGTGGGGCCTACCTCGACGAACGCACCGTCCAGGAGCAGCCCGACGCGCTCCGCGAGGCGCTTGGCCTGGAACAGGTTGTGCGTCACGATGACGACCGTGCAGCCCGTTTCCGCGCGGTATCTCCGGGTCGCCGACTCGAGCAGGCGGACGTTCGCCGGATCCAGGTTCGACGTGAACTCGTCGAGGAGGAGGACCTCGGGTCGGAGGACGGTCGCCCTCGCGAATGCGACGCGCTGCTGTTCCCCGCCGCTGAGCCGGCCCGCGAGCTCGCCCGAGCGGTCCAAGAGCCCGACGAAGTCCAAGGCCGCGAACACTCGACCGCGGATGTCCTCCTCGGGGACGCCCCGCAGCCAGAGCCCGTACGCCACATTCTCGAAGACCGTCGCCCGGAACACGGTGGGGTTCTGCGCGATGAGGCACATGCGCCGGCGCTGGGCAAGCGCCTCCCGCGTCCCGGGACGCAGGGCGCGGCCCTCGAACAGGACGTCACCCGCGTCCGGAGTCTCCAGGAGATCAAGGAGGCGGAGGACGGTCGTCTTGCCCGCGCCGCTAGGCCCCAGGACCCCAAAGATCTCGCCCGCCTCGATGGCCACGTCCAGGCCGCGGAGGACCGTCTTCCCTCCGAACGCTTTGCGGATGCCCGAAAGGGCGAGCGGGACGGTCACACGATGCCCTCCGACTCGAGCCGCTGGAGGGCCGCGAAGACCGCGAACGCCAGGACGAATAGGATGATTCCGAGGACGGTCGCCTCGAAGTAGTTCGCCTCCGAGGTATCCAGGACGATCGCCGTGGTCAGCACGCGCGTCTGTCCTGCGATGTTGCCGCCGACGATCAGCACGGCGCCGACCTCCGAGATCGCGCGCCCGAAGCCGACCATGACCGCCGTGAGCACCCCGAGCCGGGCTTCATGGATTGCGGTGGACCGCCACTGGCGCTCGTCCGCACCGAGGGTGAGGGCGGTCTCATGGAGTCGCTTCTCGACGACCTGAACCGCGGAGATCGTGACGCCCGTCACGATGGGCGCCACGAGGACCGCCTGCGCCAGGACCATCCCGATGGGCGTGAAGAGCCACCCGAGGAAGCCCAGCGGGCCTGAGCGGGACAGGAGGAGGTAGACGAGGAGCCCCGCGAGCACGGGAGGGAAGCCGTAGAACGTGAAGGCGAGCGTCCGCACGAAGTTGCGCCCCCGGAACTTCTTGAGGGCGATGAGCGCGCCCAAGGGGATGCCGAGCACGCTCCCGATCAGGGTGGACGTCCCCGCGACGAGCAGGCTCAGGACGACGATCTGCGCCAACGCGTTCCAGTCCGTCAGCACACCCCGCTGTCGGCCGGGTTGTAGTCCGGCGTGAAGAGACGATGTCCCCCGATCTCGTACGCCCCGATCAGGGCCTGGCCGCGGGGGGACACGAGCCAATGCGCGTACTCCAGGGCGGGGTTCACCTTGACGTTGGGGTGCAGGGACGGACTCACCACGATGATGTGGTACTGGTTGAAGAGGAACGGATCGCCCGCCACGAGGATCTGGAGTTTCAACGAGCCCTGGAGCGCGTAGAAGGTCCCGTCGTCCGTGAGCGTGTACGCGGACTTCTCCGAGGCGACCGTGAGCGTTGCCGCCATCCCCTGGCCCGTGTCCAGGTACCACGAGTCGTCCGCGGCGGTCGGCGTGTAGCCGACGCGCGCCCAGATGGCGAGCTCCTTCACGTTCGTGCCCGAATTGTCGCCGCGGGAGATGAACGTGGAGTTCGTCTGCCAGATCTTCCGGAACGCGGTCGTGGCGTTCGTGAGCCCGGAGATCCCGGCGGGGTCCGAGGCGGGGCCTACGATCATGAACCGGTTGTACATGACCGCGCTTCGGCAGAGTCCGTTGCCGTGGGCCATGAAGGGGAGTTCCAGGGAGGGCGCGTGGACCATGGCGACGTCCGCGTCTCCGCGCGCGGCCATGTCGAGGGCCTGTCCCGTCCCGACCGCGACGTACTGCACCTGGATCCCCGTGTCCGCGGCGAAGAGTGGGTCCAGGTAGTCCAGGAGACCCGTGTCCCGGGTGCTCGTGGTCGTCGCGAGGATGATCGAGGTGGCCTGTTGCGACTGGTAGGATAACGCGAGGCCCGCGACCATCAACACGATGGCCACGGCGAAGGCGAGCCTCCATCGCATCGCGAATCGCGGAAAGGGGGGCGGGGATCGTTCGGGTTCGCCAAAGGCCATGCGGACGGCAATCTTCCCCTTCTAATAAAACCGCGGGACCGTCGTCGTGGGGGATGCAGGCTGGCCCTTAGCTCCCGCTCGCCGCCGTCGCCGGGCGGAGGATGAGCACGGGACACGTCGCAAGCTTGACGATCCGGTCCTCCACCGGGCTCAACGGGAAGCGACGAAGCCCGCTGGGGGAGGAAGCTTGAATCGCCAGGAGGGACGCTCCGGTGGACTCCTGGATCGCGACGGGCTCCCACGCGTGGGTGTACAGGATGCGGTGGTCCACGGGGACCCCCAGGCGGTGGCACTCGTCCAGGAACGGCCTGGCCTCCGCCTTGATCCGGTCCGCGTCGGAGGGCTCGCCGGCCAAGCTGACCACGTCGATCGTGGCGCGATCTTCCTGGGCGAGGATCAGGGCGAGGTCCCCCACGCCCGCAAGGCTCCAGATCGGGGAGGTGAGGACCACGATCCGCTTTAGCGGGTGCTGCATCCCCTTGGTCTTGAAGACGACGACGTCGCAGGGCGCGTTCTCGATCAAGTAGTCGATGTTGCTCCCCAGGATACGCCGGTCCCCCTCGGGGCGTTCCCCGCGCCAGCCCATGACCAGGAGGTTCACGGCCTCCTCCCGGATCGTGTCCAGGATGGTCTCGTACACCTTGTAGCCGATCTTGACCACGGGCCGCGTGTCCACCTCGAGCCCGGTGCCGATCCTTGCCAGATGCTGGAGCCCGCGGATCCGATCGTCGACGTAGCGGAACCGGATCGCCTTCGGAGGGAGGTTGCGGGGGATTTCGACCACGTTGAGCAGGCTCAGCTCCCCCTTCCTGGCGCGGGCCACTCGGGCCCCGAACGCCACGAGCTCCGTGTCCCCGAACTCCCGGAGCGGCAGGAAGACGCGGTACCGCTCGAGCTCCACGCGGTCCTCCGTGGTGGTCAGGACCGTGGTCACGTCGGAGTGGGAGGGTGCCGGAGGACTCCGGAGGCGCCGCCGACCGCCCGACGCGAAGTAGTAGACCAGCCCGAGGGCCATCCAAGCGCCACCGACGTACGTGGCCACGGTCCCCGTGGGCAATGGCACTAAGGATCCCCCGGTGGCGGGATAGTTCACCAGCAACGCCCCGACGGCGAGGTTCCCCGCGACCGCCACGATGGGCAACGCCGGGACGAGGGGCATCCGGAATCCGGGATGGCTCCGGCGTTCCTTGCGACGCAGGGCGATGACGGCGGCATGGACGAAGGCGAAAAGCCCGAGGAAGGAAAGGCCCGCGAGGATCGCGAGGGTCTCGATGTTGAAGATGAGGAGGATGCCGGAGCCCAGCGCGGTGAGACCCAGGGCGAGCGGGGGCACCTCCCGAGGCCCGATCTTCGCGATGGCAGCGGGGAGCAGTCCATCGCGGGCCAGGCTGAACGACGTACGGACCGCCGACGTGATGCTCGCGCTCAACGCGGCGTACATGGAGACAATGCCGACGACGAGGAAGGCCGCGCGGATCCACGGCTGGCCCAGGGAGAAGTGGCTGATCGCCGCGAGGAACAGGTCCTCCGACGCGCCGTGGCATGCCGCGCAGTCGGGCCATCCCGCGAGATACCTCGACGGGGCATTCCCGAGGACCACCAGGAAGAACAGGAGGTACACGGCGAGGGAGAGCCCCACAGCCAGGAAGATGGCACGCGGCACGGTGCGCTCCGGCGCCTTCGCATGATCCGAGAGCTGGGCGACCGTCTCGAACCCTTGGAACGCGATGAAGAACACGCCCGCACCGAGGACGACTCCCAGGATGTCCGGCGATGAGCCATCGACCGAGGCGACGCCCGGAGTGCTCCCGGGAAGCCACGCCGCGAGGCCGACGGCGAGCAGGAGCCCGATCAACGCGACCTTCACGATCGTCGCGCGGCTCAGGGACCGCGCGGAGACGTGAACCCGCGCCAGGTGGCTCGCGGCCGCGATCGTCAGCGCCGCCGCGCCCACGAGCGGCGCCGCACCGAGGTTCGCCGCGAAGTAGGCGCTTGCTGGGGCAACGAGTTGCAGCAGGAAGAGGCCGAGTCCCAGGGCACTCATGGAGGCGACGGCCATGGCCCCGCCCCAGGAGAGCCAGCCACTGAGGAAGCCGCTGGGCGCCGGGAGCGCGGACCGTACCCAGGCGTAGGCGCCCCCGGACGCTCCCGGCCGTCCCGAGGCGAGTTCCGCATAGGCCATGCCGCCCAGCAGGGCGAGCACGGCCGCGAGCGCGACGCTCGCGAAGGACCACGCGGCCGCGGTCCGGAACGTCGCGCCGAGGAGAAGGAACACCGCGGCCCCGACCATGGCCCCGACCGCGGCCATGGTCATGTCGACCAGGGTGAGATCTCGGGTGACCCGAACCCGTACGGCGCCGCTGCCGCCCGTCGGCGAGGACACGGTCGGAGAAGTTGGGGTGGCTACTTGAGGCTATCCGGAGGCTCAGGCGTCCGAGGAGGTGCCCGACTTCGCGATGGTCTCGCCCAGGCTGCGGAACACGGCCTCGACGTTCTCGCCCGTCTTCGCGGACGAGTAGAAGTACGGGGCGTCGAAGGCCTCCGTGGCCTGTTTGACCTGCTCCTCACCGAACGCGGCCTGGTCCTTGAGGTCCATCTTGTTCACCGTGAAGACCACGGGGATCTCGCCGACCGTCCGGAACACGGACTCCACCCAGGAGTCCAGGTCCTCCAAGGTATCGTACCGGGTGATGTCCGCCACGGCGAGGATCCCCTGGGCGCCGTGGAAGTACGCTTCCCGCAGCAGCTCCCGGAAGCCCTTGGATCCCATGATGTCCCAAATCGTCATGTCCATCTGGATGGCCTCCGCGCCCTTCGGGGCAAGGGTCATCTCCTTCTTGGACACCTTGGCGCCCAACGTGACGATGTATCGGTCGTCGTACTCATTCAGAACGTACCGCTTGATCAACGAGGTCTTGCCGACGGCGTGCTCGCCGACCAAGCAGATCTTGACCTTCATCCGACGCGGCTCGCTCATGTTCGTCCGACCGGGAACGGCGCCCGGGTTTACGCCGAGCGACGTCAGCATCCCTCCAAGGTGTATTTAGGCATTTGTGACTGATTCCGTGTCGGCACGACGGGCTCCGCGCCGGCTCCCGCCGTCGCCCCCTACGGGGACCCGCTCGGGTGGCTTAGCGTTCGAGTCGCTGGGGCTCGTGGATTCGAAGGAGCACGACGAAGGAGAGGACGAACGCGGGGACGGCGGCGAGGAAGGGGAGGACGGGCGTGACCGCATAGAGGTACCCGCCGAGGATCTGCGCCGGAATCGAAGCGAGGAGGGGCAGCGCGCTGAAGATGGCCATGATCCGTCCGCGGATCATCCTCGGCACGATGCCCGCCTGGAGGGACGTGAGGGGCGGGCCGAGGAACGCGGTCCCCGTGCCGCTGACCACGGACCACGCGACGAGCTCGTCGACGTCCTTCGCGAGGGTGAAGAAGTACTGGTTCAACGGGACGGAGAGGGAGGCCAGCACGACGGCCTTCTTGAGCCCCACGCGCTCCGCCAAGCTCGCGGCTGGGAATAGCAGGAGGAGGATCACCAGGGAGGTGGCTCCGACGAGGGCACCGTACTCGTCCGGGGGGACGCCCAGCGACTGGACGAAATACAAGATCGAGAAGGAGGCCGTGAGTCCGACCCCGAACGCGCTGAGAATCGCGTAGTGCAGGAGGCGGTGCACGTCGCCCCCGGCCGCTTGATATGCGGCGCGGCTCTCCCGAATCACGGATCGCCAGAACCGGAAGAAGGTCACGGGAGCCTGGGGGGTATGGGTCTCCTTGAGCGTCAGCGCACGCCACGTGATCCCCAGAACCCCGAACGCGCCGCTCAGGAAGAATGCGATCCGAAGGCCCTCCACGTTCCCGAGTCGCCCCGCGAGAAGGCCACCCACGTAGGGAGCGAACAGGGAAGGCAGGGTGTTGATCACGGAGTATGAGGCGATTCCGCGAGGCCGAAGGGCCGGCTCCATGGACTCCGTGAGGGCCGCGCTGAACAGGGGCCCGTAGATCCCGGCGACGGAGCCGACGACGACGGGGAGGTAGAGCCAGCCCGCGCTCGGGATGAACGAGTAGATGAACCCGTTCGCGACGCCGACGAAGCTGAAGAGGATGATCGCCCGCTTCCGTCCCCACGCGTCCCCCACGTAGCCGCCGATGAGTTCGACCGCGGCGATGATCGCGGAGGACAGAGCCGCCAGATAGCCGATGAACACGACGGAGGCGCCGAGGTTGTAGAAGTACAGGGACTGAAAGGGGGAACTCATGGAGCCGCCGACGGACCACACCGTCGAGGTGGCGGTCAGAATCCACGCGTTCCGCGGCAAGTAGAAGGCGTTGCGGATGCGCCGCAGGATGCCGGTTCGCCTCGCGGGCGCGGCGACCCTCCCGGGCCCGGATCCCGCCGAAAGGGATTGCGTGCCGCCGTTCCGCATGGGATGCCTCCGGGGGGTGAACCGTTCGAGGGTGGGCGGCTATTCAAACGTGTCGCCGTTGCTCCGTGAAATCAGAACTGGATGCGCGCCGCGGTCAACGAGGTCGAACCCTTGAAATAAGGAGGGCCCGATGCGCGCCTGTGGACGGCTTCGCGGTCGCGCGCGTCCTCGTCGGCGCCGGCTTCCTCGTCGTCGCCGCGGTCCTCGACGTCCGCACGCGACGCGTGTGCGATCCCATTTGGATCGCCATGGGGACCGCGGGGCTCGCGGTGCTCGCCCTGGACATCCTGACGTCCGCAGGGTCCGTGAACGACTGGCTCCTCTTCGGTTCCGCGGCCATCCTCTTCTATGCGGTCTTCTTCGGAAACCCCCTTCTCGACGAGGATGGGGTTCACGTCCGCCCCGTACGCCTCCTACTCCTGGCGGTCGCCGCGATCAGCTTTTTCGCAGCGGTCCTCCTCCCCAACCCGGTCGATTCCATCTTGCTTCGGTTTGGCGTCCGGGGCCTCCCGCTCTCGGAGTTCGCCTCGGTCCCGATCCTCATGATCGTCTACCAGGGATTCTTCCAGCTCGGCCTCCTCCGGGGGGGCGCGGACACGAAGGCCATGATGGCCCTGACCCTCCTGCTGCCCTACTACCCCGACCTCTCGCCGTTCCCGGCGCTTGCGATGCCCTCGAACGTCGCCGGCGCCATGCGGACCGTGTTCCCCTTCTCCCTGGTCGTCCTCCTCAACGCCGCGATTCTGTTCCTCGCCGTGCCGGTGGCCTACCTGATCGTGAACGCAGTCCGCGGCGAGTTCGAGTTCCCGCAGGCCCTGTTCGGGACCAAGGCGTCCCTCGACGGACTCCCGCCCCATGTCTGGCTCATGGAGCGCGTGGATCGCCGCGGCGAGCGCGTGGCGGTCCTCTTCCCCTCGCGGTCGAAGGACGAGGCCGAGGAGGTCGCGAAGCTCAAGGCCGCCGGCGCGGACCGGGTCTGGGTCCAGCCGAAGGTGCCGTTCATGGTCCCCCTCCTGATCGGCTTCGTGCTCGCATGCGTCGTCGGCAACCTGATGCTCGGCTTCCTGACCGCGGTCCTGCCCCATCCCTAGACCAAAATCCTGAAATAGCGCGTGCACTGTGGGCGTAGCAAGCAGTGGTTTGACGGCCAAAGCGGCGGGGATACACCCGGTCCCATCCCGAACCCGGAAGTTAAGCCCGCCCACGTTCCCTGCGGTACTACGGTGCGCGAGCCCGTGGGAAGCCCGCCCCGGCCTGACCGGGGCTTGGGCCGGCGACCTAGGTACGTTAGCCGTCCATCCTTGTGGTGGACGACGAAGCGTGCCGTTCTAACGGCCGCCGGTCCTTGGGACGCTGTCAGCCACTCACCCTTTCTTGCGGCCCCGAGCCGCCCTGCGACTACGCCGGCCCTCCATGCCGCGCGATGCGTGTGATTCCACGCAGGCCATGTCAGAACGATTCGGCTGCGTCGGGAGGGGAAGCCGAGGTTCGCCTGGCCCTGGCGCGAGCGCGGCGCCGGAGGCCCACGATCAAGAACGGTACGGCGATCACGAACGCGAAGTCGCTCAGTTCTGGAATCGCGACCACCGCGGAAGACTTGCTGGCGGCCAGGGTGTATCCGGCCGTCGAGGTGTAGTTGAGGAATCCCCAGTTCACGATCTGGCTCCCAGTGAACGTGGGGGAGACTTGGGCGAGGATCGTGAGCGAGTGCGGGCCTGGCGCGACGTTTGTGAAGTTCCAGTAGTACGTGCGGCCGCGGACTGCGGTGGCCGGCGGATTCGTCGTGATGTTCACGAGGCCGCTCGGGAGGGTGTCCACGACGGACACGGTCCCGGCGGGAACCGACCCGGTGTTGTTGTAGTAGATCGTGTACGTGAGGTACTGCCCCGGGACGGCCTGCGCGGGGGAGACCGTCTTCACGATCGTGACCGCAGGACGGTGGTATGCGAAGCCGACCGCCGACGCCCCGCTGCCCGCGAAGTCTCCGTGGACGTCCGTGTAGACCAGGCTCGCGGTGTTCGTCGTCACGCTGCCATCCGTGCCGTTTCCGTTGACCTGCACGTTGACCTGCAGGGTGTTGTGACTGCCCGGAGCCACGTTCCGGAACAGCCATCCGTACATCGACCCGAACACGATACTCGGGGCGGTGCTCGCGGACACGTACGTCACCGTGTTCGGGAGCGTGTCGTTGATCCACACCCACTTGGCGTTGCCCTGGCCCGTGTTGTTGAAGTAGATCAGGTAGGTCAGAGACTGACCGGGGACCGCGGAAGTCGCGCTCACCGTCTTGGCTACGGAGACCACGGGGCCGTTCTTAGGCGGCTTGGCGAACGCGCCCAGGGTGAACGTGGCCACGTTCTTGTCGGGCACGGCCACGTCGTACTGCTGCTGCCAGTCCGAAGCGACATAGACGACGCGGTACCCCGCGCGGAGGTTCAGCTGGCTTGCGTTCACGGCGAGCTCCAAGCGGTGAGCGTCCAACGCGGCCTGGGCCGGACCCACGTACTGCCACGTCCCGTTCGCGGAGGGCGCATAGAGGGCGCTCGAGTTCACCTGCCCGTTCCGGCCCACGACGGAGACCGCGTAGTCGAAGCCGTACGTGAGGTTCCCCACGCGGTACCGGATCCCCGTGGCCGAGGAGTTGTCCGCATCGATGTACGCATACATCACGTCGACCCCGGTCTGGGGGACGTAGGGACCCGGCGGCGGCGTGGTGTTCGTGGGCGGCGTGTACGGACCCGGGCGGACGATGTTCATGGGGACGTCCTGGCCCCCCAGCATGACGCCGCTGACCTGCAGGTACCCCGTGAAGTTCGCACGCACGTCCACCGCCGTGGCGAGGAGGTCGATGTTCGCATCGTAGATCAGGTTGCCCGACGGATTCACCACGGCGCCCGCGGGGTTCTGACCGTACGGGCGCCCGGCCCAGTCTGCGAACGCGCCATCCACGGTCGGCGAGCTCGGCGCGGCGACCTGGTAGTCGAGCGTGGTGTCCGCGGGTCGCAGGCTGGCCGTGCCGTTCCCCGAGATCCCGGTGACCAGGAGCCCGAAGGTCCGCCCCGCGGTCATGTTGGCCCACGTGGCCCGGATCCAGAGGGTGGTGGGCGCGGACAAGGTCACGTTGACCGGCACCCGGGTCCGGGCCCCGGCCAGGACCGCCGATCCGAGGAACGGGTCCTGGGGCCCGAACGTGCCGTTCCCCGTGTCGCGGTAGACGGTGAGTGTGACGGAATCCATGGAGGATCCGCGGCGGCTCACGTTCAGCGCGGTCAGGGTGGGCGATCCGCCCAGGGAGAACAGGTTCACCGCCTGGATCGTCGCCGTTGTGTTGGTGATGATCCCGGGGGCCACGGTCTTCTGGCCCACCACGACGGTCGGCTGGCCCGGCTGAATCAGGCCGGCCATCCCGTCCCGGTATCCTTGGTTGTCCGCGCCGTACACGAGGACGCGGGCCGACGCCGGGTCCGTGCCGAGCGGGATGCGGAGCTCGGCCTCGTTCCCCTGGAAGGCCGCGTCGACGCTGCCCACGGACAGGAAGTGCTTGAAGTCGTTCGATTGGGCGATGCCCGTCTCATTGAACAGGTAGAGGCCCGTGCTCTGGATCTGGCCGTCCCACCCTGTGACGATCGCGAGGATGTCCGCGCCCATGCCGCCGATCGGATAGCCCGTGTTGGGGTTCCGGTCCGTGTCCACGAAGACGAGGAGGCTCTCCGTCCCGTTCGTCCACGGCGCCTGGAAGAAGAGCCCTTGGACCTTCGCGTACACGTACAGGTTCGAGACGTCCGTCGCCACCTTGACCTCGAGGATGTTGATGTCCGGGTTGTACACGTTCGGAGGGGGTGTGTTCACGTACGCCGTGAACCGCGCCCACTCGCTGAAGTTGTGGTCGATGGCGATGGGCGCGTAGGCTCCCGGGGCGGGCGAGAGGACGCTCGCGAGGATCGGGACGAGGACCATGAGGGCGACGACGGCCGCGATGCCGACCAGAGAGCGCGCCCAGTGCGGCTGGGGCGGGATGCGCCCGGGCCCGAAGCGGCCGCGGCGGCCGTTCGTGAACCCGTTGCCGTTCACGAGACCGTTCGTCCGGCCGTTCGTGAACCCTCCGAGGCCGTTCGTCGCACCGCGGCCCGTCCCGACGCCGTTCACCGCGCCGTTCGTCAGCCCGTTCACGCGGCCTTCCGCGAGCCCATTCACGCGGCCGTTCGTGCGCCCGTTCACGTGACCCGTGGACAGGCCGTTCGTGCGACCCGTCAGGGAAGCCGAGGACGAAACGAGGCCCGGGGCCCGGAGGCCCACGACCTGCGCCTTGAGCAACTCGTCCTCGCGCCGCTCGAGGGCATCGGCCCGCTCGAAGCAGGCGCGGGCCTCCTCGACGCGGCCGATCCGCTCGAGGATTTCGCCCTTCGTGCGCCACGCGACCACGAGCTCGGGATCGTGCTCCAGGAGGGCGTCGTAGTGGCGTAGGGCGTCCAGCAGGCGCTCGCCCTCCGCGGACGGGGCGGCGGCGGCTCGGACCTGGCCCCACCGGGTCGGGAGGAGGGAGAGGTCGCCCTTCGACTTCAGGATGTCCAGAACCTCGAGGCGGTACTCCTCGTCCTTGGCGGGGTCGAGTTCCGCGGCCTTGGCCAGGCTCTCCGCCGCATCGACCGCGCGGCCCACCTTGGCGAGGACGCGCCCGCGCTTCGCCCAGACCTTCTCCAAGCTGGGGTCCGCCTCCAGGAGCTTCTCGTACTCCTCGAGCTCGTCGTTCAGACGGTCCATCTCGGTCCGTGGGGCCGCCTCCGCGACGCGCTGCCAGCGGCTCAGGAAGCCTTCCGCGAGACCCTTCCCGTTGTGGCCGTTCGCGGCGACCTCGGGGGTCCGGTTGCGGTTGTGGCCGCAGATCGTGCACTCAAGCGCGACGTCCTCCTGGTAGGCCCCGCACTGGGGACAGAAGCGGGTGGGGTCCTCGGGAGGGACGGAGAGCCCGGGGAGGATGGCCGCCTGGAGGCGCGTGTACTCACGGCCGCAGACCTCGCAGCGGCGGGCGTCGCCCGCCATGACCGCGCCGCAGTCCGCGCAGAGGCGCGGCGGGGCCTGCTCGTCCTTCAGGAAGCGGTCAATCTCGTGGACGGACGCCTCCTCGCTCGCCTCCCCGAAGGAGACGCCGCAGAAGGGGCACTCCGTGGACGCGGGCCCTGCGAAGGATCCGCATTCCGGGCACAGGAAGAGATGGCCGTCCTCGTCCCGTCCGCGGGAATCGTGAACCAGACGGTGGAGGGCCTCGAGATCGTGGGGCGTGAGGCCCTCCACGGACGCGAGCTCCTGGGGGGTGGCCGCGCGGAGATGCTCGAAGGTCGGGAAGAGGTCCGCGACCCGCCGAGCCTTCTCCGCGGAGAAACCGGGGAGAACTCGTAGCCACTCGAGGTAGCTCTCGTCCATATTCGGGAAGGCCGTTGTGCGTCCCGGATAAAGGGGGTTATATCGTGCGTATCAGCGTGAATATCCAATCCGTTACCATGTCTCGCTCAACGCTCGGACTTCCACGCGGTCACGTAGGGGTCCAGGGGAACGTCGAGGACGATCCGCTGGGTCGTCGATCCGAAACGGACGACGAGTCCGGAGTCCTCGGACCGGAGGAGCTCCGGGGAGAGGCGCTCGTCCGCCAGGCGACGCAGGAAGGCCTCCGCGAACGCCTTGGCGCGCGGGCGATTCGCCGTCCGCTTGTGGCCGAGGAGGTCCGTGGGATAGTGCCGACGGAAGCGCCCGTCCTCCACCAGGGTCACGAGCCCCAGGTCGCTGAGCTCGGACGTGATCTTGCTCGCGCTCTGCCGCGACAGGCCCACGGCCGTGGCAAGTTCGAGGAGGGAGATGCCCGGCTCGCCGTAGCAGGCCAGGAGAACGGCCGAGCGACCCGGGGCCGCGAGCAACCCGAACAGGGCGGCGTCCACGGGATCGATGAGCCCGCGAGGGAACGCCCGCGTCCCGTCGGATTCGATGTAGCCGCTCTCCAGAAGGTCGCGCTCGTGCCAGCGCACGGTGGCGTGGGACATCCCGAGCACGCGGCCGATCTCCCCGACCCGCGCGCAGGGCCGTAGGCAGAGGTACCGGAAGAGCTGGCGGCGACGCGCGTTCGCGAGGCTCGGCCCCTCGACCTCGAGGTCCTCGCCGGGTCCCTCCTGGGCCAGCACGCTCTGGAGGGCCCGTCCCAACCCCCGACCCATGTCACTCGACCGCCTGGTACTCCTGGAGAATCAGGTCGAGGACCTGCTCGGGCTTCAGCGTGCGGAAATCCTCGTCCGTAAGTCCGTCCAGGGACTTCTCGAGCCGTTCCCGCACCTCCTTGGGGAGGTTGCGCGTCATCAGGAGTTGGCGGAGCTGGGACGGGGCCTTCGCGGTGACGGGGCGGTGCGCGTCAATCCCCTGCAGGACGATCCCGAGCCCGCGCACGATCTCGTACGGGTGGGGGTCCGCGTCGTGGCGGCTGTTGCGGCACTTGATGATCTGGAGCTCCCGGGTGTGCTTCCCCGGGGCGCGGTCGAAGCGCAGGTGAATCACGCAGTCCGCGAGGTACATCGGGATCACGGTCTCCGGGCCCGTGAGGTCCGTGGCCCCGTGCTCCTCCAGGGTGCAGAGCACCGTGCCCACCTTGCGGGTCTGCTTGAGCATGAAGCCAATCAGGTCCCGCTGCTCGTAGAGATCCTTCGTGGCCCAGAGGACCGGGGTGAGCGGGTCGATTGCAATCCGCGCGTTGCTCCCCTTCCAGTCCGACACGAACGCGGGAAGCTCCTTCCGGATGAAGTTCGAAAATTCCCGGCCCGAGGCGTCGATGAAGACGAGGAGCTCCTCGTCCAGGTAGTCGAGGATGTCCGACCAGCCCATCTCGACGGCCTCGCGGATGATCTGCTCCTTGTTCTCGTCCAGGGACACGAAGACGCCTTCCTGGCCGTCCTGGAGGCCTCGGCGGATGAACTGCGTGGCCAGCGTGGTCTTCCCGGCGCCGGAGCGGCCGACGACGACGGTCGTGGAATTCTCATTCACGCCGCCGTCCATGAGCGGGTTGAGTCCATAGATTCCGCTCGTGATTTTGCGCACGACGTTTCCATCGAGGCAGGGGCATTAAAAGCGTGCCGACCTGAGAATCGGACCTGAGAGACAGGGGTCAGGAGACCTTCGAGGCGACGCGCTGGACGAAGGCGTCCGTGGCCTTGCGGTCGATCCCGTACCCCAGGACGCCGTCCTGCCGATCCACGAGGTCGCCGGCCCGGAAGAAGGCAAGCGTGGGGACCACATCGACCTCGTAGTCGTCCCAGAGCGGGTTCGATTCGTCGTCCAGGTAGACGCTCGCGAAGCGCCACGGCCACTTCGCGGCGATCTTGTCGAACTCGGGTTTGTACCGACGGCAGAAGGGACACCAAGTGGCCCAGAACAAAACGACCGTCGGCTCCTTGGACTCGAGGACCTGTGCATGGAACGCCTTCGCGTCGTGAACCTCGAGCACCGGGCCGGAGCACGCGGCGGTGAAAAATAAACCTTGAGCGCGCTCCCCTCGGCGAACGTCGAACCGCACGCGCAGTCCACGTGCAAAGGAGATATACCCGACCCGGGGATACGGCGGCCCGCTTCTCCTTCTCGCAGGGATGAGATGAGTTCCCCCATCGCGTCTGAGGACGTGAGGTCCTACTTCCAGAAGTTGCAGGACGGCGTCGAATCGAGCTACCGGGTGGCGCGCGCCGCACGGGCCAAGGGCTTCGACCCCGAGCTCGATGTGGAGATCCCCCTCACGGACGACCTCGCGTCCCGCGTGGAGCGGCTCCTCCACGAGTACGACGTGGAGGGCGTGGCGCAGCGCATCCGGGAGCTCGCGAAGCACCACGACCGGGAGGAGCTCGCGATCCTCGTGGCCAAGGAGATGGCCCGGCGGCCCGCCCCGAGCAAGGAGAAGGCCGTCGATCGCGCGGTCCGCGTGGGACTCGCCATTCTCACGGAAGGCATCCTGGTGGCCCCCCTCGAAGGCCTCGCGGGCGTCAAGGTGAAGAAGAACCGGGACGGCTCGAGCTACGTGGACCTCTTCTACGCCGGCCCGATCCGTTCCGCGGGCGGGACCGGGCAGGCCCTGAGCGTCCTCATCGCGGACGTCGTGCGGCGGGAACTCGCCCTCGGGAAATACCAGCCGACGCGCGAGGAGGTCGAGCGCTTTAAGGAGGAGATCCCGCTCTACAAGCAGGCCCAGCACCTCCAGTACACGCCCACGGACGAGGAGATCACCCTCATCGTCTCGAACTGTCCCGTGGGCCTGAACGGCGAAGGGACCGAAGAGGCGGAGATCAGCGGCTACCGGGACCTCCCGCGGATCGAGACGAACCGGATCCGGGGCGGCGCATGCCTCGTGATCGCAGACGGGATGTGTCTCAAAGCGCCGAAGATCCAGAAGCACGTGAAGAAGCTCAAGATCGACGGATGGGAGTTCATCGATGCGTACCTGACCGGGAAAGCGACCCATCCCGAGGAGACGAAGGATGATATCGGCGTGGAGCCCAGCGAGAAGTTCATCCAGAACATTGTCGCGGGCCGACCCGTGCTCTGCCACCCAAGCCGCGCGGGCGGCCTCCGGCTCCGGTACGGGCGTACGCGGGCCACGGGCCTCGCCGCCCTCGCGATGCACCCGGCCACGATGCACATCCTCGACGACTTCATCGCCATCGGCACCCAGGTCAAGACGGAGCGGCCGGGCAAAGCGGGCGCGATCACGGCCTGCGATGCGATCGAAGGCCCGCTCGTCGTGTTGAAGTCGGGAGACTTCGTCGAGGTGAACGACGCCGCCACGGCGAAGCGACTCGCCCCGGACGTCCGCGTGATCGCGGACCTCGGGGAGATCCTCGTCCCGTTCGGCGAGTTCCTGGAGAACAACCACGTTCTGATGCCCGGGGCGTTCTCCCTGGAGTGGTACGGTCAGTTGCTGCAGGAGAAGGTCCTCTCGTTGCCCGAGGGCTGGCGGGTCGCGGAGGCGGCGCAGGCCCTCGATTGGTCGCGTCGCCTCGGCATCCCGCTGCATCCCCGGCACAACCTGTTCTGGCACGACCTGACGGTCGAGGAACTCCGCCAGCTGCGCACGTTCGTCGCGGCGCATGCGGCGTGGTCCGGGGACCGGCTGAGCCTGCCCCCGGACGAGGACATCCGCGAGCTCCTCGTCCGGCTGGGTGCGCCCTTCCAACTCCAGGGGGACCGGGTCGTGCTCGAGCGGCACACGGAGGCGTTCCTGGCCTGCCTAGGGATCCGCCGGAGCGGAGACGCGTGCGTCCTCTCCGAGGAGACGGCGGTCACGGAACCGCTCGCGTACGTGTCCGCGTTGGCCGGGTTCCCCGTGAAGGCCCGGGGCCCTACGCGGATCGGCGCGCGCATGGCCCGCCCCGAGAAGGCCGCGCCCCGGAAGATGCAACCCGCGCCGCACTCCCTCTTCCCGATCGGCCACGACGGCGGCGCCCAGCGCCTCGTTTCCGAAGCGATCGGGAAGGACGCCATCGAGGTCGAGGTCGGGCTGCGGGTCTGCGAGCGCTGCGGCAAGCGCTGGTTCCTCCCCGGATGTTCGTGCGGTGGCCACACGGTCCCTCGGGGGCTGCCCGCCCGGCAGAAGATTCCGCTTCCCGAGGTGCTTCGCATGGCCCTCGAGCGCCTCGGTGAGCCCAAGGCCCCGGAGATCAAGGCCGTCATGGGCATGATCTCGAAGACTAAGACGCCGGAGCCCCTGGAGAAAGGGATCCTCCGCGCGAAGCACGAAATCTTCGTGTTCAAGGACGGGACGACGCGCTACGACATGACGAACCTGCCCCTCACACACTTCATGCCCGCGGAGGCCGGAATCCGCGTCGAGCTCGCTCGCCGGCTCGGCTACGAGCGGGACATCCACGGGCAACCGCTCGAACGGGAGGACCAGGTGCTCGAGCTGCGCACCCAGGACATCCTGATCGCGGACTCGTGCGGCGAGTACTTGCTTCGCGTCGCCGCGTTCATCGACGAGCTCCTCGAGAAGTACTACGGCCTACCGCGGTTCTACAACGCGGCGACGGTCGAGGACCTTCTAGGCCAGCTCGTGGTCACGCTCGCCCCGCACACGAGCGCCGGCGTCCTCGCCCGGATCGTCGGGTTCACGAAGGCTCAGGCGTGCTTCGCCCATCCCTACATGATCGCCGCGCGCCGCCGGAACTGCGACGGAGACGAAGACTCCCTGATCCTGCTCCTGGACAGCCTGATCAACTTCTCCCGCTCCTTCCTCCCGGACAAGCGCGGCGGGCTCATGGACGCGCCCCTGGTCCTCACGATGCGCATCGACCCGAACGAGATCGACAAGGAGGCCCACAACCTAGACCTCGCGCCCGCGTACCCGGTCGCGCTCTACCAGGCCGCCGAGCGGTTCGCGCACCCGAAGGAAATCGAGCACGCGATCGACACCGTGAGCAAGCGGATCGGG
>DASQGG010000059.1 GCA_035632695.1 Thermoplasmata archaeon | reverse complement strand
ATGGCGGAATCGTTTCTCCTTGGGACGGGAATCCTTGGGCGGGCGCTCCTTGCGCTTCACGCACCCGAGGAGTTCGCGCGGCTAGATGAACCCGCTCATGCGGAACGCGGAGGTTCCGCACTCGCGGGCGGGGACCGGTGGTGGGGATGGAGCTTCTCGATTTCGTGGAGGACGGCTTCGAACTCCTTCTTCGCCTCCATCTCCGCCATCACCGTGATCATCCGAAGCCACATCGTCGGGTAGGCGATGATCCACACGGCGGAGGCCACGAGGATCGTGAGGACGGAGCTTGGCAGCAGGTTCTCCAGGCCTACCAGGCCCAGGAGGTTGCGGAGCACGACCTGGGTGGCGATGCTTGAGGCCGCCAAGAAGGAGACCAGCCGCAGCCACTTCACCCATCGATCGTGCATGGTCGCCTGGGCGACGTGGAACAGGCCGTGATACCAGCTCGCAAGTCTCTGGCCGCTCGCCATGCGGACGCGCTACCCGCGGCGGTTAATAAAGCGTTCCGCCTGAAAATCGTCGCTGAGGGCGACCACGGCCCCGCGGTTCCGGCATGCCGCGTGAAGCGTCTTATGGTCGCGGCTCCCTCCCGGAACTCCCATGGACCGTTCGGCCGCTCCGCCGCGCTCGCCGTTCCCCGCGCTCGAGACGGCACGGCTCGTCCTGCGGGAGATCACCCTCGACGACACGGCGTTCTGGCTCCGTCACTTCTCCGACCCCGAGATCGTCGAGATGACCGCGTTCGAACCGCCCGCGGACCGAGAGGCCGCGAAGGGCGAGCTCCTCCGGTACGCCGTGCACCCCTTCGAGCAGGGCACCGGAATCCGCTGGGGGATGGCCCTCCGCGGATCGCCCGAGCTCATCGGCACGCTGGGATACCACGGGTGGGTTCGGGAGGGCGGTGACCGGGCGCGGATGGGGTACGACCTGGCCCGCGAGCACCGCGGCCGAGGCCTGATGAGCGAGGCGATGCGGGCCGTCCTCGCGCACGGATTCGACAGGATGCGGCTGAACCGGGTCGAGGCCCTCATCGATCCCACGAACGGACCGTCCATCCGCCTCGTCGAGCGGCTCGGCTTTCGTCGGGAGGGCGTGCTGCGCGAGAACACGTACTTCCGGGGTCGGTTCATCGACGACGCGGTATACGCGCTCCTCGTGCGGGAGTGGCGCGGCGCTCTTTCCGCGAACCGCTAAGCCCACGGGGGACGCTGGCCGCACCGTGGAATTCGACCCGCGTCTCGTGATCGAGGAGCGTCCGGGCGTGTACCCGCCGAGCGAGGACTCCCGGCTGCTCCTCGAGGCCGTGTCGCTCGGGCACGGGGACCGGTTCCTGGAGATCGGCACGGGCACGGGACTCGTGGCCGTGCACGCGGCGCGACGGGTGCGGGCCGTGGCCACGGACGCGAACCCCGATGCCGTCGGGCTTGCCCGCGCAAACGCGCGCCGGAACCGGGTGGAGCTCGCGGTCGTCCGGACCGACCTCGCGGCCGGCGTGAGAGGACCCTTCGACGTAGTCGCGTTCAACCCGCCCTATCTGGACGGGCAGCCCCTCGACGCCCTGGACGGGGCCTGGGCTGGCGGTCAGCAGGGGAGCGAAGTCTCCCTACGTTTCCTGGCCGACCTTCCCCGGATCTTGGCCCGCAGCGGGCGCGCGTACCTCCTGCTCAGCCGCACCAACGCGGCGGCGCGGATAGAGGCGCGCAAGGCCTTTCGTGCGCGTGCGGTGGCCCGGCGGAGGCTGTTCTTCGAGGAGCTCGAGGTCCTCGAACTCACGCGCCGAGATCCTTCACAAGCTTCCCGGACTTCCAGATCATCCGGACGTTCTCGGGTTTCGTGAGGACGGACAGGTCCGAGACCGGGCTCTTCGCGAGCGCGAGGATGTCCGCGTCGTAGCCCTCCCGCAGCTGCCCCGATTTAGGGGCCTGTGCCCCCAGGGTCAGCGGCCCCGTGGCCGTGGCCGCCTCGATGGCCTGGAGCGGTTTCATGCCGGCCTCCTGGAGGTACGTGAGTTCGAACGCGTTCTGACCCCAATCCGCGTACCCCGTGACGCCGCTCGTGATGATGTCCGTGCCGACGGCGATGCGCACGCCCTTCCGGATCGCGAGGCGGAGCGCCTGTTCGTGGCGCCCGACCACGGGCACGATCTTCCGCAGGATGTACTCCGGCGATCCCATGGCTGCGGCCGACTTCGCGAGCCGGTCGATGATGAACCGGGTGGGCACCAAGATCGCATCCTTCTCCAGGAACAGGTCCGCCGCCTCCTCGTCGAGGTAGGTCCCGTGCTCGATCGTCCTGCAGCCGGCCTCGAGGGCCGCCAGGATGCCCGGCTTCCCATGGCAGTGGGCCGCCACGATCCGCTCCGCGCGGGTCGCCTCCTCGACGATCGCATGGAGTTCCTCCCGGGAGAACTCCTGGTGGATCGGAGAATCCACCTCGCTCGCCACGCCGCCCGAGGCGCAGATCTTGATCACGCGCGCGTTCAGGCGAAGCATGGACCGGACGGCCTTCAGGCACTCGGGGACACCGTCCGCGAGGGCGCTCAGCTGGGTGCGTTCGAGGACGTCGCGGGTGAACTCCAAGGGGAAGGAGTGGAGATCGCCGTGGCCGCCGGTCGGAGAAATCATGCCGCCCGCCGGGTAGACGTGGGGTCCCGGAATGCTCCCCTCGTCGATGGCTCGCGCGAGGAAGATCCCGAGGCCTCCGACCTCGCGCACGCTCGTGAACCCCGCCAGGAGGCCGCGAGCCGCGTCCGCCGTCACTCGGGCGGCCATGACTCCCACGGGCGTGCGCGCGCCGTCCTCGATGTTCGTGGTCCGTAGGCCCATGAGGTGCCCGTGACAATCCCACATCCCCGGCATGATGGCCGGGACGCGATGCGTCTTCATCCCCTGCGCCGGGTTTGGCGCGCTTTCGATCCCTCCGGCGTACGTGATCGTGGGTCCGTCGAAGACCACGCACGCGTTCCTCACGATCTCGCCATGGCCCGGGATGAGCACGTCGGCCTCGATCCGTTCCAAAGGGTTCCTCCCCCCGCCCCCGGAACCCGCGACGCGCGATAAGGCTTCGCCGCGATCGGCGAAGGCTCGTGCGCCGCGGCGGCTCGTCCGCGGACATGGCCCGCATCGTTGATTGGTGGTTCGATCGAGAGCTCGGCAGCACGGTCGTGCTGGGGTCCACGATTCTCATCCTGCTCTTGGTGCTCGGGGCGATCCTCGTCCGCGAGACCGAAGGATGGGGCTGGGTCGACTCCGCGTACTTCGCGATGACCGCGATCACGACGCTGGTCGCGCAGAACCTGGTGCCGCAGCACGAGATCACGAAGCTGTTCCCGATCGCCTGGCTGCCGATCGGCATCGGCGTAGGGTTCACCGTGCTGGCGTCCGTGGGCGCCCAGATTCGGGAGTCGCAGCGTCGACATTTCGAGCGAATCCGCCGGACGGTCGGAAGCCGCGGGAACCACGGCGACGGAGTCCGTTAGGGAGCCGAACCCGCTTCCCGCCGCCGCTCCGCTGCGAGGTCCGCGATCGTCGGAGCGGCGGTCATCCGCTCCAACGGCTCGATCGAATCTCCCGCGCCCACGTCGCCTCCTTGGACAACGCGCAGGTAGAACCCGGTCCGTCCGCTTGCCAGGAAGCGGTCGACGAGATCGTCCCGGCCCAGGCGGATGCCGAGTTTGAAGCAAGGGAACCGCGGCTTCGTCGCTGCAAGGATGGCCGTACCGATCCGGAACCGGTCGCCCACGTGGACCGAACTCTCGAGGGATCCCACGATCGTGAGGTTCTCCCCGAACGCGCCCCAGGGCAGGGCGGTCTCCGGCAGCGCGCTGCGCCAGAACGCGTAGTGCTCGCTTGGGTACGCGTAGACGGCCTTGAGCGGGCCCCCATGGACTTCGAGGTCCGCCTGCTCGTCTCCCTCGAGGCCGAGGGGTCCGACGCGGACCCGCCCCAGCACCGGTTCCTTGAAGATTCCCGTGCGGACGGTCCCGCCCTGCCACGAGACGGAGCGGCCGAGGGCGACGTTCACGGACACCACGCCCATCGCCGCGGTCAACGGCCCAGGACCTCCTTGTCGAACGTGAACTTGGGATGGCGGCCGCGATCGTGGGCGAGGTACCATGCGTACGCCTCGCCGAGGCCGACCGTGGGGTCGGTCGGGCGGAAGCCCAGGAGCCGGCGCGCCTTCTCGATGCTCACGGAGAAGTCGACCTCCGCATCGAGCGTGGCGCCGAAGTACATGGAGGATCCCATCGCGCTGCCTCCGAGCTCGTGGATTCTCTTCCGCGGCACGAAGGCCTTCTCCACGGGCGTGCCCGCCACGTGCGCGAGGCGATCAATGAACTCCGCGTACGTGAGCGGTTGGGCCTCCGCGATATTGAACGCCTCCCCCCTGGCCGCGGGATTCCCGAGGCATTCCGCGAGGGCCCACGCCACGTCCTTCGCGGCGGCCCACTGGAACAGGGTCCGCCCGTCGTCGGGCACGATGACGGGTCGGCCGGCCAGGATGCGATCCCAGAACCAGGCCTCGCGAGGGATGTTGTTCCAGGGGCCGTACACGTAAGGCGGCCGGATGATGGACACGTCGAACCGCCCTTGGCGGTGGGCGTCGAACAGGTAGTCTTCGGCGGCGATCTTGTCCTCGCTGTACGCGCCAAGCAACGGATCGCGCGGGCTATCCTCCCGCAGGGGCAAGGGACCGTCGCCGTAGACGGACACGGAACTCAGGTAGACGTACTTCCGAGCGTGGCCCTCGAGGGTGTCGGCGATGTACCCGATCTCCTTGGCTCCGGTCCGCGAGTCCCAGGCGTATGCGATGTCGATCACCGCGTCGAGCGCCTGGTCTCCAAGGGCATCGGCCACGGAAGTCCGGTCCAGCCGGTCCCCCAGGATTTCGCCGGCGCGATCGCCGAAGGGACTCGGCGTGGACCCTCGGTGGAACAAGGTGACCTGGTGCCCGCGATCCAACAGGGTCTGGACCGTGTGCCGGCCGATGAACCGCGTTCCGCCCACGACGAGGACGCGCACCGGCGGCGCAAACCCGTGCGTTTCACATCAAGGTTCCGAGCTTCGTCCGGATCGCGGCTTCGGTCACGGTCGGCAGGACCTCCCGGAACCACTCGAGCGCCTGGCGGCCGAGCTCCGGCAGGTCCTCGGTCGACCGGGAGAGGCGAGTCAGCGCGACCTCGATGGCATGGAAGGTCTCCGGCACGCGGTCGTCCGTTGCGACGATGTCCAGGTCGACGTCGGACCACTCGTCAAGACGATGGAACGCCGCGGCGCCCCCTTCCCACATCGCGTCGAGGAACGGAAGCGGTTCGAGGGTGGCCGCGAAGGTGGAGACGATTGTGTCGTGGGTCACTTGGGACGGACCGGGGATGCGGAACCCTTCGGGAGGGGCAGCGGGGGGCGACGGATGAAGGCGCGCGGGGATGCGGCTATATGCATCGGTGGACCTACCCTACGGCCCGGGGATCGACATGGAGACGCTTCGAGGAAAGACCCTCTTCATCACGGGCGGGAGTCGCGGGGTCGGCAAGGCCATCGCCCTCCGCGCCGCGCGCGATGGCGCGAACGTGGTCATCGCGGCGAAGACCGCGGAGCCGCACCCCAAGCTCCCGGGCACGGTCTACACCGCGGCGGAGGAGGTCGAGATGGCCGGGGGCCGCGCGCTCCCGGTCCCGACGGACATTCGGTTCGACGCGCAGGTTGAGGCCGCGGTCCAGAAGACGGTGGACCGGTTTGGCGGGGTCGACATCCTGGTCAACAACGCATCCGCGATTCATCTGGCGGGGACGCTGGACACTCCGATGAAGCGGTACGACCTCATGTTCGACATCAACGCGCGTGGTGCGTTCGTCTGCGCACGGGCGTGCCTCCCGCATCTGAAGCGGGCGTCCAACCCGCACGTGCTGAACCTCTCGCCTCCGCTCTCCCTGGAACCGCGATGGTTCGCTCCCCATGCGGCGTACACCTTGTCCAAGTACGCCATGAGCGCCTGGGTCCTCGGGATGGCGGAGGAGTTCCGCAAGGATGGCGTGGCGTTCAACGCCCTCTGGCCACGGACCACGATCGACACGGAGGCCATCCGGCTCATCCTGGGATCCGAGATGCGTCGCCGCTCGCGCAAACCGGAAATCCTCGCGGATGCCGCCCACGTGATCCTGACGCAGGACAGCCACACCTTCACGGGGCGATTCTGCATCGACGAGGATGTGCTCCGCGGTGCCGGTATCACGGATTTCTCCCGGTACCGCCACGAGGGCGTGTCCGAGGACGAGTTGATCCCGGACTACTTCCTCTGACCGGGGCCATGGCGGCGACTACCGGACCACGTACGCGCGGACGATCTGCGAGGCCAGATTTCGGAAAGCCGCCTCGACATTCTCGCCGGTCTTCGCGGAGGTCGAGAAGGAGGGACATTTCAGGGCGCTCGCCGCCGCCGCGATCTGGCCGGGCGTGACCGCTGCTTGGGCGGTCAGGTCGCTCTTGTTCGCGAGGAGGACCATGGGCACGGGACCCGTGATGTCGTGCACGGCCTTGACCCAGTCCGGGATCCCCTCCAGAGTGCTCTTCCGCGTGAGGTCCACCACGGCCAGGATGCCGCGCGCCCCGTGGAAGTAGGCCTCCTTCAGGAGTTCCCGGAACCCGGTCTGGCCCATGATGTCCCAGACGTTCAGCTCCACGGAGACGTCCACGCCCTTTTCAGGGACGCGGACGGGCTCGGCCTTCTTCGTGACCTTGGCTCCGAGGGTGAGCAGGTAGCGGTCGTCGAACTGATCCGTCACGTACCGCCGGATGAGCGAGGTCTTCCCGACGGCCTTGTCGCCGACGAGGACCACCTTGGCCATGACTCGGTGCGTATCGGGCATGGTCGCCTGCTTCGGAACGCTCCTGGCGACGGCGACTCTCCTCTTAATGCTTGCTTGACGGGTCTCCGGGAGCGGATTCACGCTCCGGGAACGTATCGCCGCCGATAGCCAAGCCCGCAAGTTCTAAGAACCCGGCACCGGTGGACCCGACTCGATGCGTGACAAGGACGTCGCGGAGAAGCTCCTCCTCATGGACCGCGATTTCGTGGAGGCGCTCCGGGTCCACCTCCGCGCGAACCCCAAGGACCACGACGCACTCGTCGCCCTCGGGCTGTTCCTACTCTCCCGCGGCGAAGCGCAGAAGGCGCTCGAGTGCTTCAACCGCGTGAGTCAGGTTGATCCGAAGTACCCCGCGATCTGGCGGTTCAAAGCCAAGGCCTTCGACGCCCTCGGGGACAAGGTCGCCGCGGAGGAGTGCCGCGTCCGCGGGAGCGACCCACGCTCGTGATTCTCGAAGCTCCTCGATCGGTTCCGACATTTGCCGGGCGAAGCCATATCCCCTGGGGACGCGTTGGCCGCGGGCCATGACCGCCTATCGCGTCTCGCTCCAGGCTCCAGCCAAGGGGCCCATTGCGGAGCTCACGAAGATTCATCCCGGACTCTGTGTGGAGGGCACGCCCGTGGGCAGCCTCCTGCTCCTGCGCCTCTCGGGGGACTCCCAGACCATTGACGACGCGGAGGAGACGCTCGCGACCCATATGGTCACGCGCCACGAGACCAAGGAGGCGGACGTTCTCACGCTCGTCGTGGAGGCGCCTCCCTCGGAAGCGGGCATCCTGGAACGCTCCGCCGCGGCGGGCGCGCTCGTCCTCCCGCCTCTCCGGTGGTGCGACTCCCAGGTCCTCGTTCGCCTCCTGCTGTTTGACGCGCTCCGGATGGACGTGCTCTCCGCGATCCTCCCGGGCGCCCAGCTCGAGTCCAAGAGCGTCCTGCATGGGAACGAGGTCGAGCGGGAGCTGCTCGCCTCGGGCCTGCTGCTGCCCTCCCTCACCCACCGCCAGGGACAGGCCGTCCTCGCGGCCCTCGAGGCAGGCTACTACGACGCCCCGCGGAAGGTGACCACGGGCGAGGTGGCCCAGGACCTCGGGATTGCGCGGAGCACCTTCGAGGAGCACCTGAAGGCGGCGGAATCCCAGCTCGTCCGGGCGCTCGCCCCCGTCGTCCGGATGCGGCTCCTCCAGGAGGAGCAGGGTTCGCAGGCCGCGGGAGCGGAGGCGCTCCATCTGTACGCGAAGTTCAGCGAGGACCTGGGCCTGTTCGTGAACATGACGGTCCGCGGTGACCGGATTGCCGCGGTGTCGCTCGATGCGAAACCGCCCAAGCTCCCGCACGGCGAGGACCATCCCTACCTGGCGCGGGTCCTCGATCACCTGGCCACGGGTCGCGACGATCTCCAGGACATCCCGCTCGACCTCGATGTGACCCCGTTCGAGAAGGAGGTCCTCGAGTGCCTCCGCACGGTCCCCCCGGGCGAAGTGGTCACGTACGGGGACCTGGCGCGGCTCATCGGGCGGCCGACGGCCTCGAGAGCCGTGGGCCAGGTCTGCGCGAAGAACCCGGCAATCTTGGTCGTTCCATGCCACCGCGTCGTGCCTGCCGCAGGCGGCGTGGGCAACTACGGCGGCGCCGGCGGTCCCGCGACCAAACGGAAGCTCCTCGAGAAGGAAGGCGCGCTTCCGAAGGTCGAGGGTCCCCGTCGTCGGGAGTGACCGCGCCGCGCCCTCCGACGATCCGATTTGCCCCGGCGTGTGACGGCCGTCCAGCGCAACCGGCACATGACGGCCGCAGGGGTAAGTGCCTCGGCAGATTGACGTGTGTCATGTTGTCTCTCCCTGGTCTGGGTGCAACCGACTACCGACTGAATGAACGCCGTATCTCCTCCGAGCTCCGAGCCTATCTGCGGGATGAATGGGGGTCCGACGCGGCTTAGGCCCGTTCGCTCGTGCATGCCGAGGCCGAGAAGCCTGGCGGTCGCCTTCGTCGCTGGGTCCGCGGTCTTGCTCCCATGCGCGAATTCACGCCGGGAAGACCGACTCCCGTGGTCCCACCCGGTCCCGCAAGGTGGAGTCCCGGCGCGCCGGTCGAGGCGTGTCCGCACGGGGTCTCCGAGGAACTCGGTTCCGCCGCGAGTGCCCAGTTCCTGACCTGCTCCGTCTGCGGCGCGGTTCTCGTAGTCCAAGGCGCGCGTGAATGGTGCATCGGTGCGCAGCCTGATTCCGCTGCCAATTCATCCGGCCGCCGACGGAGCGACGAGCTTATTCCGGTCCGTTCAGGCGAAGCCGGAGAAGCCTAAGCGCGTCGGCCCGGTTGGGGGCTGCGGACCGGTCCGCCTCTGTGCCAAAGGGGGATTCCGCTCCTGAAGGTCGGAAGTCCCACCCAATCATTAAGCCCCGGGCCGGGAGTGGCGGAGTCGAGGGATGCAGCATGGCTCGGGGTCGCAACTTCCCGCTCAGCGGCGAAACCTGGAAGGATCCCGAGGGCACGTTCAAGTCCGATTGGACTTCGGCTTGGCTGATCGGCGTCTTGGTCCTCCTCGCGCTTCTCGTCATTGTCTTCCTGATTTCACGCTAGGGCGACGCTTGGAGACTCGAACCGCCAACCCAGTTGTGCGGTGGAGAGAATCTTTAACGTTCCAGTCCGAATCCCTACCGGGGGTGCGCATGAAGATCCAGCCGTTCGAGATGGAGCGCTACCAGTCCGTGTACGAGTACGTGGTCGAGTACGACCTCGCCGAGAGCGGCGTGCACCCCTTCACCCTGCGCGAGCTCCTCGGATCCGATGAGGCCGTCGAGACGTTCCTCGACGTTCCGCTGGGCTACCCGCAATCCGAGGGCACGCCCGAGCTGCGGGAGACCGTGGCTGCGCTGTACCCGCACGCATCCCTGGACAACGTCCTCGTGATGAACGGTTCCTCAGAGGCCATCTTCACGTCCGCGTGGCGGCTCCTGGAGCGGGGCGATGACATCGTGGTCATGCAGCCGAACTACCAGCAGCTGTGGGGCCTCGCGAAGACCTGGGGCGTGAAGGCCAAGCCGCTGTGGCTCCGCGAGGACCTCGAATGGCAGTTCGACCCGGAGGATCTCAAGCGGCTCATCACGCCGAAGACGAAAGCCGTGCAGGTGTGCAACCCGAACAACCCCACGGGAGCGATCATGGCGGCGCCGCAGAGGAAGGCGCTGCTGGACGCCGTCGAGGACGCGGGCGCCTGGCTCCTCTCCGACGAGGTGTACCAGGGTGCGGAGCGCGAGGGCCGCCGGACGGAGACCCTGTGGAACGGGTACGAGAAGACCTTGGTCACGAACGGACTCAGCAAGGCCTATGGCCTCCCGGGGCTGCGGGTCGGCTGGCTCATCGGTCCCTCCGCGATGGTCGAGGAACTCATGGCGTACCACGACTACCTCACGCTCACTCCGACGATGCTTTCGGACCGCCTCGCGAGGCTCGTCCTTGCGAAGCGTCGGCGGGAGGAGGTCCTCGCCCGCACCCGCGAGATCCTCCAGAAGAACTACCCCGCGATCCGCGACTGGATCGACTCCCACGGGGCCGTCCTCTCCCATGTCCCGCCCGCGGCGGGCGCCATCTGCTATCTGCGGTACACGCTCAAGATGAATTCCACGGCCCTCGTGGAGCGCCTCCGGAAGGAGAAGTCCGTCCTGATTGTCCCGGGCGACATGTTCGGCATGGACGGCTACGTGCGGATCGGAATCGGGCCGCCGACGGACTACCTGCTTGCGGGTCTCGAGCGGTTCGATGAGCTCCTCCGAGACCTCAAGGCGACGAAAGCGAGGTGACCATGGTCGAGGTCCGCCTCCTGTTCGAGCCCGACATCCGCAAGCTGGCAGGGCCTGGGGAGGCGCTTGCGGCGGTCCGCGAGGCGTTCCGCAAGCTCGCCCGCGGCGAGGCGGTCCTCCCGGGCATCCTCGGCATCGACATCCCCGAGACGCGGACGGAGGCCCACGTGAAGGGCGCGTTCCTCAAGGGTTCGCCGTACTTCTCCGTGAAGACGGCATCCGGATCCTACGACAACCCGACCCGCGGCCTCCCGGTGAGCGGGGGCCTCGTCCTCGTCTTCGATGCCGCCACGGGCTTCCCGCGCGCGATCCTCTTCGACAACGGCTACCTCACGGACCTCCGCACGGGTGCGGCAGGGGCGCTCGCCGCGGACGTCCTCGCGAAGAGGGAGGTCGACCGTGTCGGGATCATCGGCGTGGGCACGCAGGCCCGGTACCAGCTCGCCGCCCTCCTCGGTGTGCGGCATCCGACCACGGTCCTTGCGTTCGGCCGGTCCACGGCGAAGGCCGCGGCGTACGCCCGGGAGGTGGAGTCTCGCCACGGCGTGCGGGTCACGGTCGCGCAGACCCTGGAGAAGGCGGTGCGCGGCTCCGACATCGTCATCACGGTCACGCCGTCCACCCAGCCGCTCGTGCAGGCGGAGTGGGTCCAGGACGGGACGCACATCACCGCGGTCGGTTCCGACGGTCCCGAGAAGCGGGAGCTCGATGTGCGCGTGCTCCAGAAGGCGGACAAGATCGTGGCGGACCGCCTCGAGCAGTGCCTCCGTCTCGGGGAGATTCACCACGCCGTCGAGGAAGGCGTCCTCGCCAAGGAGGACGTGTACGCGGAGCTCGGCGAGATCGTGGCGGGGGTGAAGCCGGGCAGGGAATCGGACGACGAAATCACGATCGCCGACCTCACGGGCGTCGGGGTCCAGGATGCGGCCGTGGCGAACCTCGTGGTGGAGGAAGCGTTCCGCCGGGGGCTTGGACAGGTCCTCGACGTCTGAACGACCTCACACGCCCTTCGCGCCGGACTCGGTCAGGAGCCGTCGATCCTCCAGGCTCCGACGCACTTCATGCGCAGCTCGCACCCCGGAGTCCAGGGCGCCGTGGACCGTGGCGTACTGCCCGGCGGCATGGGTGGATTCTCCCGCGAAGAAGAGGACGCCGTCCACGGGCTCCGCCAGAATCCGACGCTGCTCGGCGCCTCCGCCGATCTTTGGGAACGTGTAGCCCCCGCGAACATCCGGGTCGGCGGACCAGTCCACGTAGCGCGCCGCGATCAGGTGGGACTTCAGGTCGGCGCCGGGGATCATGGACTCCAGCTCGCGCACAACGGAGTCGACGACCTCGCGTTCCGTGCGACCGGAGAGCGCGAGAGCTCTCTGTCCTGACAGGAAGCCCTCGAGGACCAGGGGGAATTCCTTCCTCCCGTAGAACGGGAAGAAGAACCAGGAGCCCTGGGTCGAGGCCACGGACGTCGCCTTGCCGAGCACGCTGCGGCGGACGGTCGCGTCGAACACGAGCAGGATCTTGTCCGCATGACCGAACCCGATGGCTCGAATCGCGGCCCGTTTCCGCTCCGGGAGCCCCGGGCGGAACGCCAGGGCATCGGCCTGGAGGACACCTAGGGAGACGGTGACGACCGCGGCGGCCCCATCGAAGCTCTCCGGACCCGCTGGCCCGCGCGCCCTGACGTGAACTCCGTCCTTGGTCCACTCGATTGCCTCGACTCTCGTGCAGAGGCGGAGCGAGTCGCCGAATTCCTGAGCGCGCCGCTTCGCAACTTCCGCATACCCTTCCGGCACCTGGTAGTTCGCCCAGGGAAGGCCGAGGGACTCCACGTTCGCATCTTCCGCGAGGCCACGGACGCTGACGTCCTCGGGGTCTGCGGCGTTGATGCTCGCGTACATCGCGCCCACGAAGCGCTTCGCGGTGGGCAGGGCGTGCCGCTCCTCCAAGAAGCGGTCCAACGTGATGTCGGGGCCGTCGTAGCGCGCGATCGCCTTGGGGAACTTCCGGAGCGTTTGGAAGGACGAGCGGAGCGGCTCGAGACCGCTCAAGGCGACACCCAGGGAGCTTCGGAGCTTCCCCTTCAGGAAGAAGCGGGCCCCGCGGAACTCGGGTACCTTCTTCGCCGTGAGCCCGAATTCCTCCATCCACCGGAGCACGGAGGCATCGCTCCCGTGGACCATCATCGCGCCCCCCTCGACGGGATGTCCCGGTACCAGGTCGGACTCCGTGCGAACGCGTCCGCCCACGCGGTCCTTGGACTCCAGGAGCACGAGGGGAACGCCCGCCTGCCGCAGCGCGTGGGCGCATGCCAGGCCCGCGAAACCGGCGCCAACGATGATGACCTCGGGGCTCTCCACGGGTGACTCCCTCAGGGCGCCGACGGGAGCGCGTGGGATGCTAAGACGTCTCCTGTCCGCCGAACCGGGGTCCGGAACCTTGGTCGGAACGCGTGAGGTTTAAGTATGTAATTCAACATGTGTTGAATTATGACCGCTGGAATGGAGCACGGTGCGGTGTCCCCGCGCGGAAGCCGCTCGAGGTCTCGGATCGCACTGTGGGCGTGGACGCTCCTCGCCCTGCTCCTCGTCCAGAACATCCTGGGCATCTATCTCAACCTCTTCGTTGCCTTGCCCCCGTCCCATGATCTGGGCTCCCTGGTTGCTTCCTACGCCGCCTTGGCGGTGCACGTCCTCGTGGGCTTCCTGATTCTCGGGACCGGCGGCGTCGTGCTCTACTTGAGCGCCCGTTCGCGCCGCGCGGCCCTCTGGGTGCCTGCGTTGGTCGCCCTCGCGTCCGCCTTCCTCGCGTTCTCCACCGGGGTCGAGTTCACCGTAGGCGGTCAGGACAACCTCCTCTCCTTCGTGATGGAAGTGGCCTTCCTCGGAGTCGTCGCCGGAGATGTTCTGGTGCTGTACGTCGCGGGCGGAGCCCGGGCCCCGGATGCACCGGATTCGGTGCCTCGACCTTCCGCGGAGGAATAGGGTGGGCATCGTGGTCACGCGTCCGCGGGCGCGAGCTGCCAAGCGTGGCCGTCGGCCCAAGGGTCGGAGCGACCCGCGTCGGGATATTCTCCGCGCCGCGCTCCGGGAGTTTGCGCAGCGTGGGTTCGACCGGGCGACGGTTCGCGCAATCGCGGGAGCGGCCCGTGTGGACCCCGCGCTCGTCTACCACTACTTCCGATCCAAGGAGGGACTGTTCACGGAAGCCATGCGCTCCCAGATGGTCCCGCCCTCCGAATCCGAACTTCCTCCCGGAGAGCCCCGAACTCTACAAGCCGAGCGGGTGGTACATCTATTCCTGGAACGGTGGGGCGGGCGTGGGGAGGCCACGCCGCTCCTCGCGCTCCTCCGGTCCGCGGCCTCCGACCCGAAGGCCGCGACCCTCCTCCGTCACTTGTTCGCCCAACAGATCACGCCTCGCGTGGCTCCCGCCCTCCTCGATGACGATGTGGAGCTGCGGGTGGCCTTGATCGGCTCCACCCTGCTCGGTCTGGCCGTCCTCCGCCACATCCTCCGCCTGGAACCGCTGGCTTCGGCGTCCGTGGAGGACGTGGGCCGGTGGGTGGCGCCGGTCCTGACTCGGTACATGACCGAGGACCTCCGGCGGAAGGCGTAGGAGGTGCCGCGACGCCCCCCCTGCTCGTTGACCTTCTTCTCGTTGCGGTCGCGTTTCATCTCCTCCTCGCGGGGGCGGGGCTCGTCCGCATCGCGGTCCAGCTCCCGGCTCGCCGTGGGATGAGCCGCGTGGACCTCGCGCACTACTTCCGGGCCACGGACCTGAGCGCGGGGTTTCTCCTGTATCCGTTGCTGGGTGCCGGGGGCCCGATCGTCACCTGGGCCGCGCTCAGCCTCGCCGTAGGGGCGGGGACCCGGGCCGAGGTCGTCGTGCCTCTCGTCGCCGCCTCCATCCTGTCCCTGGCGCACATGGTGACCACGACCCGAGCCGCACCCGTGATGATGCAAATCGGGCGCACGGAGGATCGGGAGGAGGCCTTGGCACCCCTGATCGAGCGCTTCGCCCGCTGGTCGTGGCTCCGGACCGTGCTCCAGGCGTGCACCGCGGCCGCGCTCGTGTGGGTCTTGCGGACGGTCGCCCCGAGCTCGGTGGCCGCGTCCGAAATCCTCGTCGTCCTTCTCCTCGTTGCCTTGGGTCTTGAGTCCGTGCTCGCGGGAGCTGGTCTCGACCAGATCGTCGTCCACCTTCCAGCGCGCGTGAAGCTCGGGGATGCGGCCTACGCAGCCTACCTCCGGGCCGCGGACCTGCGGAGGGGCCGCCGGCTGGACCCCGTCCTCGGAGTGGGCAACCTCGCCGCGCTCCTGGTTTTGCTTGCCGCGACCGTTCTCGTCCCCCTTCCCTTCGCGCCGGAATCCCTGATCGTGGGAGCGGCGGTCGCGGGAGTCGGAGCGTTCTTGGCCACGCGGTCCGCGATGTCCGCGGCAAGGGTCTTGGTTTCGATGCCCCCGAGCCCATCCTACAAGGACGCGTTGGACCGCTTCGTGCGCAGCGCGCGGTGGCGCGCGCCTCTCCTGGTGTTCGCCTTCGCGTGTTTGCTCGTCGTCCTCGTCGCGTGACCGCGGGTTCTGCGCGCACCCGAAGCTCGCGGGGTCCGGATCGTGGGAAAAGGGTCTTCTAGCGCGGCGGTCGTCCTCCGGCTCGCATGGCCGCAGCTCCCGCGGAACGAACTCCGTCGGCAATCCTTCTCTTTCTGCGGAAGAACTGGAAGTGGCTCGTGATCGTGGTCGCCGCTGCGGTCCTGGTGATGATGGTGGCCTCGGACTGACGACCCCTCCCTTCCGCGGGTCGGAGGACTCAGGGTCCCTGGTGCTTCAGACGGTTGTACTCCCGTTGGGATGCGTGCTCGACGTATCCCTCACCCGCGAACACGGACACGAAGTGCCCCACGACGCCGATCCCCCAGCCCGCCGTGATGAGCCAAAACCACGGGTAGGTTCCCGGGCCGCTCGTCTCGATCGCGGGCAGGATCAGCGCGGCGCCGACGCCCTCCAGGAGCGACCAGCCGAACATCAACACGCCGAGACTCGGCGAGACCGCGGTGATGAACGACCCGCAGCCGTAGATCGCGCATCCGATCGCGAAGGCACGCTTACGGCCGATGA
>DASQGG010000058.1 GCA_035632695.1 Thermoplasmata archaeon | reverse complement strand
GGCGCGCGCGCGCGCCCGCCAGATCCGGGAGTTCGCTCTGCGGAGCCTCGAACGACTGCCCGCGGGCGAGGACCGGATCAAGTTCGATCACCTCTTCGCCGCAGGGGACACCCAGAGCAAGGAGTTCTGGGTCAAGGCCAGGACCACGGCGCCGTCCCTGCTCAACTCCTACGTGCGGATCACGGAGTGAGACGCTCGGGTCGCGGTCGGCGGTACGAGCTCAGCGCGGTGTCTCCGGACCCGGGACGAACTCGGGCCCGTGACCCGGGACGATGCGCCTCGCGATCCCGAGCACCCGTGCGCGGTTGCGGTGGAGGAGCGCGGGGTCAGGCGCGTACGGGTCCTCCGCGGGACCGTCCCGGCCCCACCAGAGGTGCGTGAACGCCACGGGTCCGTCCGCGGCCTCCACAAGCGTCGTGATGTCCTGCGGCGTGTGCCCGGGCGTCTCCAGGAGCCGCACGTGGGGGGAGACCCGGAATCCTTCGGCCTTGCGGCTCTCCCAGGTGTCTCCGCGGTAGATCGCCCAGTGGTCGTGGAACCGGGCGTTCGGGAAGAGCGCGGCATGGAGCGTGTGGTCCGGATGGTGGTGGGAGAAGACGACGTCGGTCACCTGTCGCGGTGCCACGCCGAGGCGGCGCAGCGGGTTCAGGATGGACCGCGGCGAGGGGACCATCCCCGGATCGATGACGATCCGCGCACGACCGTCGCGGACGTAGCCCACGGTCGACGCCACGCCGGGTTCGGTGTAGCCCTCGAACAGGAGGTGGACTTCGGGGAGGATGCGGGGGCGGCGTCGCTTCGCGGATCGTGCTGGCATGACCGCCGCGAGACCGGCCGCGGTAGTTAAATGCCGCGGGCTCCGGTCCCCCCTCTCCGCCCAACCGGTGCGCTCAGGGGTCCATGTCCTCGAGGAGATAGCCGGGGAGCGTGAGCCCGGCCTTGTCCACCGCGGCGCGCGACGCACGCCGCCATGAGCTGGTCATCGTCGCATGCGGCCTCCCGTTCGCATCCTGGGCGACGCAGGTGATACGGAGCTCTTCCCCGTCCCTTCCTGCAAGCCGCGCGGTCGATCGGAACGGCCGTCCGACCCGGGGGAGGCGCAGCGGCTCGAACGTCACGGGACCCCGCATCGTGTGCACGCGCCCGCCGAGCGCCAGGGCGGCCCAATAGCTCGTCTCCATCAGGGTCATGAAGAGGAGCCCGATGTGCATGAGCCCGGGCCAACCGATCTCGTCCGCTCTGGGAACGTACTCGCAGACGACTTCGGACACTCCGTCCGGCCCGGTCCGCTGCTCGAACGCGAGGTGGAGCCCACGGGGATGTTGCGGGCCGCAGCCGAAGCACGGGTTCTCCGCGGGATTCTCGAGGGTCGGCATCGCGGTGGCAGGGAAGGCGCAAGCCATCTAGGTTTCGACCGCGGGATCCATCTCGATGGGTGACGGCGAAAAGGGCGCCCGGGGGCGGGTGAACGCCCCGACCACGGGCGGTTGGTGTTGGTTGGAGGGATGCTTGTTGCGAACACTATTTCGGACCGCCTTAATCATGGTTCGGTCATTACAGCCATTTCCTTTCGGTCCTCCGAACTTGTGGACCTTTCTTCTTGTGAGCGTAGTTCGAAGGATGTCCTCGGGGACGGAGGTCCGTGCCTCGTCAGGCGACGACCGCCTGTTCCCGACCGACGCGGGCTCGGTCGATGACCGCTCGGAGCTTCGTTTGGACTTCCTTGTCCAGTGGTGGGACCGTGTGGTTCGCGAGGATCCACTTCGTCTTCTCTCTCGCGCGGTCCACGAGGGTCTTGGATCCGTCGG
>DASQGG010000057.1 GCA_035632695.1 Thermoplasmata archaeon | reverse complement strand
GTCCCCCACCAGGTCACCGTACTCGTCCAATCGCCGATGAGGAACGAGTCGGTGCCGAACCACTGGCCCAGACCTCCGGCCATGAAGACGATCCACAAGAAGGCCCAGAGGACCATGTTCAACTCCCAGAGGAGGAGCCTTCCGTACGTTGGGGGGCGCCATGCTCCGCCGAGAAAGCAGAAGAGACTCCGGGTCATGCCCCGTCGAAGGTCCTTCACGAGCAAAATCGTTTCGGGGGCAAGCCCTTCCGGCCGACTCGGGAGCGAACGGGACCGAGTGCACCGACAGCGTACCTAACGATACAAGAAAATAGAAGCCGCCCGGCGGCGATGTTGCCGACAAGCCCGGGCGGCGTGATGGAGGGATGCTTGTGCCGGACAGACGGCGCTCTGTGGCTATACGTCTTTGTCCACGCAAGTCGGGCTGCGAGAATCGGATGGGCACATTTCCCATTCCGTCCTCGCCCGGGGTGGGAGCGCTCACGCAGACACGCAGAGCCGACCCAGCACGTGACCACAGAAACCGTGTCCGTTAGGTGTTGCGTGCGGCCTTCTTGCTCGTCTCGATGGCCCACGGGAAGATGTGCCCTTCCTCGGCTTTGAAATGCTCCTCCACCAGGTTCTCCAGTTCCACGAGCTTGCGTGGCGCTCGTTCCGCGTGCGACGACACGGAATCCGCGAGTTCGTCCACCAGCTTGCGGACCTGCCGGTGTTGCTGCATCGTCCGTATCGCCTCCCCGGCTCCGTCCTTTCCGTGGGCATCGATGAGCACCCGGAGCACGCGGGCTTCCTCATCAACGACGTGCCGATCCAGCGACGCGCCGAGACGACGGAGGGAAGCCACGGCAGCCGGTGAGTCCGGTTTCATCAAGGCGGCCTTGGTTTCCCGCAGGTGCTTCCGGAGCTCCTCGTGCTCCCGGATGAGGGATGAGATGAACTCCTCGAAGGGCTGGCCTCCCCTCTCCGTGACGACCCGTTCGAGCTCCGCGCCACACTCGGGGCAGCGCGTGGTCTCGATTTCCACCTCTCGTCCGCATCCCCGGCAAAGGAACTTCTCGGCCATGTGTCCACTGTACCGAGTCCTCATCGTCCCCTCGCGGCATAGCCCTTCCGGCCGACTCGGGGGACGGGGGCGGAGACGGCTACTGTGGCGGGCCTGTCTTCGGTGTCTCCGACTTCGTCGATTGTGCCCGTGCTCGGAACAGGAGGAGCGAGCCAATCAAGAAGAGGGCGGCGGCAACAAGCGCTGCATCCCAGCCCCACCCCGCCCCCCAAGAAATGAGCCCTGGCGACGGGCCCGTCACAATCGATCCCCAGAAGCCCACGATAGGAGAACTTCCGCCGGAAGCCTGGTTCAGAGCGGTGGGGAGCCCCAGCATGACTTCGAGAGCCGCGGCGAGCATGAGGACGAAGGCGAGAGCGCCCATCCGCGCCGCCCACCGGCCTTTCAAGAGCTGCGACTCGGCCACAGCCGCAAGGGCGACCATGACGGCGCCGCAGGCGATGCCTCCGGCCGAGAGAATCGCCCCGGAGAAGAGGACCAACCACAACGGCAAGACTCCGCCATACGAACGATTCCCAGGGATTACGGTGCAGATCACGTGAGGTGACGAACAGGCGCTCCACGCCCCGAACGGCTCGTACCCAAGAGTCATGTCGGGAGTGCCGGATGGAGGGCCAAAGCTCATTGCCCACCACGGGCCACCGAGCGCCGCGACCGCGAGTGCGACGGCGACGACGCCCACGACGACGGCGAGCCGGTTCTGCGTACGGTTCCCTCCGCCAGAGAAAGCCCTACCGACTTCTCAGACGATACGTCTTCCGGCCGCCTCCCTCGCCGTCCCCCGCGCGTGCCACGACCGCCCGTCGGGCTCGGGGGGGCGAACGGGGCGGCACTTCCCGGGTCCTCGCCTTGCTGCCAGGTCCTCGATTTCAGCGTGGCTCTGCCAAGTCCACGGTGTATTCGTAGGTGGGTGACCGTGTGAAGCCGAGGCTCTCGTGGAAGCGCTGTGCTTGTGTGTTCTTCTCGTTGACTCTCGACTTGACCGCCTTGCACCCCTGCCCCTGAGCCAGCGAGACGAACCGCTCCACGAGGCCTGTCCCGACTTTTCCCCTTCTCTGCGTCTCATCCACGACCAACGCGTCGAGTGTGGCGGTCCTTCCTTCCCAGTCCATGTCGAGACGGTAACTCCCCACGAGGACTCCTACGAGCTTCCGAGATCGCTCCGCGACGAGGACAACGCCTCCTGCGACGTAGTCTTCGAAGGTTCGCTTGAAGTCCGGGCCGAGGTCCCCGTGGTACAGGGAATCAAACAGGGGCAAGCACCGAGAGTAGTCGTTGACCGTCGCAGCCCGAATCGCCACAGGTTGCGCCATCGCATGTCGCCTATCCGTTCCTCGCGGCATAGCCCTTCCGGCCGACCTCGGGGGCGAACGGGGGCGGGGCACCCTGTCCTTCTCCGCCTAGCGGCGGGGGGCCGAAACCCGTATCAGGCTTGAAACGTATTCGCGTGGATTAGGAGGGAGGTTGCGGAGAACATGCCAGAAGAGTTGGTGGGCGAGTTGACCACGAAGATGACGTCGACGACCATCCAGAAGATCGGGCGCGAGGGCGTTCGAGGCTCCCAGAATAGCCAGGGTCGAATGAAAGGCCTGTACAATGCCTCCCATTTGGACACTGTCGATTTGCTGTACAAGCCGGACGGCCCCTCCGAATTTGAGCTTCGGGCCATGGAGATGATCACGGAGGGCGACGTGATCCTCCTCCAGGGACGGGGAACCGGGAACATCCTGAACCCGACGACGAACCGCTTGGAAGGGACATGTAGCTTCCAGACGGCATCGAAGAAGTTCGCCTGGCTCAACGCGGCCAAGGGACGGCTCGAAGGAAGCGCCAATCCGACCACCGGCGAGGCGACTGTGAAAGTCTTCGCTCAGAAGTGAATCGCGGGACCGACCCGGACCGGTTTCGCGGCAGAGGACGGCCTCACGACCTCAATACGTGAGGGATGGGAGCAGCTGGTTCAAGAGAAGCCAACAAGACAACGGACAGGAAGAACGCCAGCAAGAAGACCACCACAGCAACGATGGCGGTCTTGGTTCCCGTCCAGAACTCGCCTCCGGACTCCTTTCGCTTGGCTTCCGCCTCCCCTAAGATATCCCGATTCCAATCGTGACACTCTCGCGGGTTCTGGAGTCCCTCGCTGGTCCCTGCTCGGTCGGCGTCTCTTCCGCGGGATTCCACAGTGATAGAATATGGGAGCGACAAAGCCCGGCTTCGATAGACATTTCCCTACGACGCGTGCGCAGTTTTATAGCGAGAATGGTGGCTCCCGTTTCCGGGAGGAGTAAGCCATGGCCCTCATGCTATCCTTGACTACCGGCTTCGTGGTGTCCTTCGTCGTCGCGACCATCGTGACCATGATCATCGTAATGATTTGGTATGCACGCCCGGTGTTCGGACGCCGATGGATGAGGGCCCTGGGTAGGACGGAGGCCCAGCAGCAGGAAGGGATGAAAGGCCAGGGCAAGGCCATTGTCGCGGCCTTCTTCACGAACCTGCTCCTCGCCGCGTTCCTCGCCTGGTTCCTCCAGGAACTCAGCATCACGAAGGCGCTGGACGGGGCAATCATTGGGTTCCTGATCTGGCTGGGATTCGTGGCCACCACAAGCGCGCCGTCCGTGTTCTTCGAGAAGCGGCCTGCGGCGGTCTACGCCATCGACAATGCGTGCATGTTCGTGAGCTTCATCGTGATGGGAGCCCTGATCCCCCTCGTCCAGAGCTACATCATGTGAGGGCGAGCCCGACCCCTAAAGCTTTTGACTTTGGGTGCACCAAGGACACCATGGGCCTCGGCACGCGCGGCAGAGGTTCTGGACGGCGGGACCGGTAAGATTCATGCCTTGTAATCAGTGATCCTTCAAAGGATCGGTCGGCTGGAGGATCCCCCGGAACCAGCCCAGAAGAATGATCACTACGCCAAGAGGATGGGCCCAGACGACTTGGAACCAGGCTCCAAGGAGCATGACCGCGGCTCCGAGTGCTCGGACGCCCTGCATCGCCGGAGACATGTAGGCTCGCACGTACGCCCCGAACGGCGAGTCCCGGAGTCGCTTCAAGTCCGCATACGCCGCGATGAGCGCCGTCGCGGCGATGGCGGGGATGAATACGACCGCCAGACCCAGGAGCAGCTCGTGCTCCCAGAGCAGATAGGTGCCCGTGAGGGTTGTGCCCCAGTCCGTGGCAAGCTTCGCAGGGTGGATCTGCTGGTAGAGTACTCTCTCCCCTCGGGTGAGGGTCATGGCGGCTCTGGTCACGCGCGCGGGGCTCGTATCGTCTTCGAGACCGATTGCTTGCCTTCGTCTCAGGGTTCGAATGCATGTGACGGCGAACCCGCGAGGTCCGATTTCGGCTCGGGCTCGCCGTGCCGCATAGTCCTCTACTCGACACGCGTGCCGAATAGCTCGTCCGCAGACCATTTCACGGGAGAAAAGGGCCGCTGCGATGGTCCCCGTCCAAAGTGAAGACTCCTCGCCACGAAGTCCGCCGTCACGACATCCTCGTTTTCCCTCAAAGGAGACCAAGGAGCGACCTGCGGCGCCGGAGAATCGCCTCGACGGAGGTTCTGTGGGCCAGACCTTCGTCGGTCTTTCCCCGATTCGGAGATCTGAAGGAGCGCAAACGGAGTACCGGGGTGTAGCGAAGAGAGCGCCGAGGCACTCTCGAATTCCGTCCAGGGACCAGCGGGTTCGGAGCGTCAGAAACGGGATGAGGTGCGAGGAGACATTCTATTCGGACGACCGCTGGCGCGTCCGACAGGCCTCTTCGTAGATCGATTCCAGATTTGCTCGATGCATGCGCTTCCATCCGGGCGTCGCTTCGCGGCGCCCCTAGGCGTGGGGATGGGCGTGGAGCCGTCGGCGGCGATGGGGCGGATTGCACGGCGACGGGGCATCGTCGTCGTTCGTGGTGCGGCCGAGGCTCTTCCCTTTGCCAACGGCGCCTTCGAGGGCGCCCTTTTCGTGACGACGATCTGCTTCGTTGACGACTTGGCAGCGTCGCTTCGGGAGGCCCACCGGGTACTTCGGCCCGGCGGAGCCATCCTCGTCGGATTCGTAGATCGGGAGAGCCCCCTGGGGCACGAATACGCGAATCGGAAGGCGGAGAACCCCTTCTATCGGACGGCAACGTTCTACTCGGCCGGGGAGCTCGCGGGCAGCATGGAACGAGAGGGGTTCCACGGCTTCGCCTACGCCCAGACGATCTTCCACCCCCTCGATCAGATCCGGGACGTCGAACCCACCACGGAGGGACACGGGCGCGGATCTTTCGTGGTCATGAGAGCGATCAAGCCCGGGACGGCGCGTCTCAGCGCGACCGCAGACAGCCCCTGATGGAAGCGGCTTCTCGGACCTCTGCGATCCCTGGAACGACGGTCGCAGACACACCCGCAACTCGTCGGGGCCATGGGAGCGGATGCACGGGTGCCGCGGTAAGCGGCCCAGGGCTACCGTCGCGGCACGGGGCCGCCCTACGGAGGCGATCTTCACCCGCACCTGGAGCTGCGGCTCGACGCACGGAGGTACCGCATCGGCGCTTCGGGCAGGCCCCTCGTACCCCTCTTCGCGATGTCGATCAATTGTTCCTCGCTCAGCTCGGGCCATCCCTTCAGGTCGCGGTACACGGGTTCGGCGCGGGAGAGGACATTCATCGAGGCCGGGAACTCCCTGACCGTGCCACCATCTCGCTTCCTTTGGAAGGGGCGTGCGCCGAGTATTCGGCATACTCGTGGACCCGAGTGCTAACTTCTCCGGTTGGCCTCCCAGGCCAGACGAATGATCTGGAACGCGAACTCTGCATCGCCTTTCGTCCGTACAGTGAACGCGATCCAGTCGGACGCCCCCTTCCTGAATCGAACCCTCGGGTCCTCTCGGAGTCGCCCTTCGCCGAGCCGTCCAAGGCGCCTCGTGAGCCGGATGTCGAGTTCGCGCGGGTTATGGAAGTGGACGAATTCCTGTCCGTCGACGTAGTAGGCAGGACGGTCGCCCCACTTGGACTTCCTCCGTTGGACGCCGCGGAGACTCAGAATCCTGGGGTTCAGAATCTCTCGGGGCCTGAACGCGCTCGTGGCTGTTCCCCAGCTCCCGCATGGACACGAGCTCGCATAAGCCTCGCGAGTGGACTGCCTTCCGGTACCTCGGAAAGGCAAACGCCGGTCCCGGCCCTAGACGGACCGGTGGCGGGAGTGCTTGCACGCCAGCTCCGAACATGGCGCGCGGGGGCCGCGTTCCTCGGAAAGTGAGGCGCGTTCTGAACATAGCCAGAGAAACGCAAAGTAACATGGCCCACATGGTACATCTTGCTGTTCGGAGGTGATTTCGATTCACATTGTCGTCATGGGCGCAGGTGCGACCGGTGGCTATCTCGGGGGATTGCTTGCACGCGGAGGGGAGGACGTTACATTTGTTGCACGAGGCGCCCAGCTAGACGCGATGCGTCAACGAGGACTTACGATAAAGTCACCTGCCCAGGACGACGTCCAATTGAAGGTCAAGGCCACAGGGGATGTAGGCAGCATTCGGCACGATGTGGACCTCATCATGTTCTGTGTGAAGACCTATGACGTCGATACGGCAGTGGAGACGATCAAACCGATAGTCGGACCCAGAACCGTGGTCCTTCCAATCCAGAACGGCGTCGACACCGCGGACAGACTCTGTCGAGTACTCGGAGAGAGACATCTTCTCGGGGGACTAGCGTATATGTCCGTTGCAGTCGATGAACCCGGAATCATTGACCTTAAGTCAGCCTCCGTGAGATTGATCTTCGGCGAACTCGAAGGTGGTTTGACGACCCGTGTAGAAGCGGTCCAAGACTGTCTTGCTCGATCGGGAATTCACGCGGAAGTGCACCCGAACGTGCGGCAGGCTCTGTGGGAGAAGTTCGTCTTCATTTGTGGTGTGAACGGAGTGACGACCGTGACAAGGCTCCCTCTGGGAACCATACTGGCGACCCAGGAAACGGCGGCATTCCTGAAGTCTGTGATGTCTGAGGCCGCAAGCGTTGCGCTGAAGAAGGGAATCGCACTCTCCGCAGATTCCGTTGAGAGAGCCTTCTCGACGGCGGGAAGGATGGGTCCAGATGTGCGAGGGTCGATGTATTATGACCTTGTGTCCGGAAAGCGCCTGGAACTGGAGGCTTTGAATGGGGCGGTCGTAAGGCTGGGCCGAGCCTTCAACGTGCCTACTCCTTACAACTTCGCTGTCTACGCATGCCTGAAGCCCTTTATGAACGGGCAACCGGTACCGAGACGGCAATAACAGGAATGACGCCAGCTTCCGACCCCTCTGCAGAGTAATGCAACCGCAAGCGAGGACGTGGTCAGCGAGAGTTCGATTGCCTCGAAGGGATTTCATCATCTCCCGCCGACGAACGTGCCAATTAGCGCGGCAAACACCGTCGACCTGGAGAAAACCTTCGAGACAGGGTTCCAGTCCGAATAGAGGTCTACGAAGGCCTTGCAGAGCTACGAGGCCTCGAAGCGATTGAGTTCACTATCGGCGAGCGCAACTCCAGTGGGGCGAGGTGGGCGACGGACATCGAGAGCCTCCCCGGCGGCGCACCCAACGTCATCGCCAGGGGCCGCCATGCCGCCGCCCCTTTAATACCGCAAGCCGATTCATGGCCCGCCCTATGGAGTACAAGTGGAAGGCCCTCTCCGTCACCTCCGTCGGTTC
>DASQGG010000056.1 GCA_035632695.1 Thermoplasmata archaeon | reverse complement strand
GGGTTCGCGTACACGCACGAGACGTCCAACATCGCTGCGGGGCCGCTCGCCTCCGCGTACGGGGAAGGCTCCATGTTCGAGAAGATCGACAAGCAGCTCGACCTCGCCCTCAAGATCCGCGCCGTCGACCCGAACGACGTGGTCGCGCGCATCGTCGTCCACCATTTCCTCCCGGACCTGATCGGCAACCTGAAAGCGTTCTCGAGCCAGCAGGTCCGTTGCACGAAGTGCGGGGAGAAGTTCCGGCGCATGCCGCTCCGCGGGAAGTGCCTGGCGTGCGGAGGCAATCTCACCCTCACGGTCCACGAGAGCTCGGTCAAGAAGTACCTGGAGATCTCGAAGAAGATCAGCAGCCAGTTCGAGGTCTCGAACTACCTGCGGCAGCGGATCGACCTCATCGAGGAGGCAATCACCTCCTTGTTCACGAACGACAAGACGCAGGACCTGAAGCTCGACGACTTCTTCTAAACGCCCGCGGCGACCCGGTTCCGTTCACGTCGGACGAACAGGGCTCCGACGAACATGAGGAACATGCCGAGAGCGAACGTGGCCACGACCAGGTATGGGAAGTTCGCGACCATCAGGTTCGCGAGGTCCGTCGGCACCGCTCCCGATGTGAGACCGACGTTCTGGGGTCCGATCACGTAGGCGCCGACGAGGACGAGGCCGAGGAACATGAACAGGATGCCGACCTTGGCGATCGCGGGCGTCCGCAGCGTGTAGTCGCAGGCGGGGCAGACCCAGACCGCGTCGTCGGGCAACTCGGCGGCACAGTTGGGGCAACGGCGGTTCATGCGGGCCGGGCTAGAGGGCCGCCCGGCAAATACCTTTCGGACGGCCCAAACGGAAAGGCGTCCCATGGCCGTCCTTGGCGAGTCGATGTCCACCGCGGCACCTCGCGCGCGGGAGTCGGGGCCCAAGCCCGTCTTCGAGCCCCGCTGGGCTCACGTGCCGGACAAGGAAATCATCGCCTCGGCAAGTTCCCGAGGCTTCGTAATCATGGGGTAATGGCCCGACTCGATGAGCCGGTAGGGCCCGTCCAGCCTCTCCTTCAGCACCTCGTCCACACTGCGGCCCGGCGCCTGCGAGAGGTACCAGGCGAGCGTGTCCCCGCCCGTGCAATAGATGTACGATTTCTTGACTGCATCGTACTTCGCGGAGAGGATAATCGGATCGCGGAGGTACCGGACCGGGAGCGGGGAGGCTTTCGAGAGCAACCACTTGCGGTCCGTCCCCTGAACGTCCTTCCCGACGACGCCCAGGAATTCCTCCGGGAAGGGGACCACGGAGCCGGTGACCGGGAATTCGTCGGGAAAGCTCCCTTGAGGGGTCCGGACCTTCTTCGGACTGAACCCGTCCAGGTACAGGACCATGCGGATCCTGTCGGCCGCGCGATCCGCCACCGCGGCGGCGACCTTGCCCGCGAAGCTGTGCCCCACGAGCACCACGTCGTCGAGATCGTTGTAGTGGATCACGTTCAGGACGTCCTGGATCCCGGTCTCCATCCCTACGTCCATCGAGGCGAGATGCGCCCGCTCGGCCACTCCGGTGAGCGTGACGGGGCAGGCGACGTGGCCGCGCTCCTCGAGGGGAGGGACGACCTTCTTCCAGGCCCATGCCCCCAGCCATGCGCCGGGGACCAGGACGAATTGGGTCATAGCGAGCTCATCCTTTGATTGCGCTAGGCCATCCAGGGCCAAATCCATTGCGCGGTCATTTCACCGGGCGGCCCAGCGTGAGAGGGCAGTGGCGAAGCAGCGCACGGTAAACGGCGAAGGCTTTTCTCTCTCGGCTCTATGAGCGGCAAGTACCTTTGTGTCCCCGGACGTCAGGGGCCGCGCGAACCCATCAGAGGGGGTTCCGTTCCGGGTCGCCCTCCGTGGCCCACCGGGGGACGACATGCCGCTCCGCCTTGTAGTCCGCCCGGTACGGCTTCAGGTCCAGGACCGGAGTGCCGTCGTACACGTCGACCCCCTGGACGATGAGGACGTTCCCTTGCCGCGCCACGAGCCTGACCAGGGTCAGGCCGATCGGATTGGGACGGGCGGGGGAATCCGTGGCGAACACCCCGACCTCGGGCGCCTTCTCCACGGGGACGTCCGAGCCTCGATGCAGCCTCGGACTCACCCGGAGCAGCCCCTTCCCGCCCGCCTTCTGCCGGTCGAGATGGGAGAGGATGAACAGGTGGGAGAACCCGTCGATCCCATCAAGGGCTGGAGCGTACTCAGGGAAGACTTCGATGCGGCCCTCGAGTTCGCTGAAATCGGTCGGTCGCGGCTTGTCGGAACCCGGAGGGGGCAGCCCGCCGTGAACGACGCCGACGGGCTGCAGCGTGAGGGACATGGCTCCGCAAGTGGGCCGCCGCGGCATAGCTCTTTGGCCCGCCGTAGGCGGACCGCGTAGGGCAACCCTCAAGTAGCGTTCGCCAATGGTCGGCCGGATGAGGAAGTCCACGGGCGTCGCCCTCGCGGCGATCGCCCTCGCGGCCGTCGGCATCCGGCTCTCTCCGCTCCTCGGAGGCCTGTATTGGGGCTCGGACTTCGGGGAGTACTTCGGCATCCTTCGGTTTCTCACCGTGTACGGCCACATGCCAGTGCACTACGTGGGCTGGGGGAGCACGTATCCGTGGTTTCCGGGGATGTTCTTCGCTCAAGAGGCCCTCGTCGGACTTGGAGGGCTCGACCTGCCCACGGTCCTGAACCTCCTCATTCCGATCCTGGGGGCCCTTGCGGTCCTGCCCATCTTCCTGCTCTCCGAGGAGATCGTCCACGACCGCCGCGTCGCCTTGTTCGTCGCCGCGTTCGTGGCGGGCGTCATGCCCCATGTGTACGCCACGTCGCACACGGCCCCCGCCACGCTGGGCGACCTCCTCGCCTTCACATCCCTCCTCCTGTTCCTCCGACTCCGCCGCGATCCTCGAGTCGCCCTCCCCCTCGTCCTGGTCACGGCCACGCTGATCACGACCCACCACCTGAGCGCGTACTTCGTGATCCTCATGGTCCTGGGTGCGCTCGTCCTTCGCGGCCTTCTGCGGCCGTTCGTCTGGGACGCGGGCGCCAAGCGGGAGGTCGGCTACGCGGGCTTCCTCCTCGTGGGGACGCTCGCGTACTGGTTCGGATACGCGGCGCCGTTCCGGGACAACATCCTCGTCGACGTGAACGTGCAGCCCTGGTGGATCCTCTTCGTGGCCTTCGGCGGCCTTCTCCTGGTCCTCGCGCTCGCCGTCCGAGCCCGGGGCCGCGTCACGTGGCGATACCGCCCGCGCTACCCGGACTTGCGGTATTCCTTGGCCATGTTCGGCCTCGCCCTCGGGTTCGTGGTCGGGCTCGCCGCGGGCACCGTCCTCGGGGCCGTCCCCGGAACCTCGGTCAGCCTGCCGCCCATCATCCTGGTGGACTTCGCGCCGCTGCTCATCCTGCTCGCCTTTTCGTCCGCGGGTCGCAAGTCTTTCGACTTCATGCCGCACGGGACGGCGGTCTCCGCCTGGTTCCTGGCCCTCGCCGTGTCTGCGCTCGCGGGCAGCGTGGTGGCCACCCGCGTGCTAATCCCGTACCGCCACATCGAGTACCTGATCGTCCCCGTGGGCATCCTGGCCGGCGTCGGATTCTTCCGCCTTCTGGACCTCGCCTCGCCGACGCGTGCCCGCCGCACCGCGGCGGTCGTTGCGGGCTGCGCCCTCCTCGCGGGCAACTTCGCGTTCGCGATCCCACCCCCGAGCTTCGTCGCCGGGTGGAACGAGGCCACGCAGCCCGTGGCCATGGACGGCGTGTACTGGGCCCACGGCAACCTGCGAGGCCTGGTCGCCGCGGACCATATGGCGTCCACGAACCTGTTCGGCTTCGGGGGCGTGAACGCGACGTGGGACACGACCGTCGCGCCCTTCTTCGCGACGACATGGAGCGACGCCAGGCCCGGCCTGGTGTCCATCGCCGCACCCGCGGGGACCCAGAACGCGACGTACGTGTGGCTGGACCAGGTGGAGACCCACGGCGTCGAGCTCCGGGTCTGGGAACCTGCCGTGCCCATGTCTCCCGCGGCGATCGCCAAGTTCAGCGCCAGCCCGTTCGTGAAGGTCTACGACGACGGGTACGCCCAGGTGTACTGGATCGCCTGGGGCTGCGACGGCTCCTGCTGAGACCAACCCTTTATGGTCCGCGGGCTCATGGGGCCGCGACCCATGCGCGTCGCGATCCTGCACGATCACATGAGCTTCATTGGCGGGGGTGAGCGCCTCGTCCTAACGCTGGCCCAGGCGCTCGACGCGGACCTGTACGTGACGGACCTGAACCCCGAAATCCCAACGAAGGCGGGCTTCCAGGGCGTCCGAGTCACGGAGCTCAAGAAGGTTCCGAAGACCCCGCTCCTCCGCCAGACGCGGCAGGCGAAGGCGTTCCACCACGCGGAGATTCCTCCCCACGACGTCTACGTGTTCTCCGGGAACTGGGCCATCGCGGCCGCGGGAACCCACAAGCCCAACCTCTGGTACTGCCACACCCCGGCGCGGGTCTTCTTCGACCTCGAAGGGACCTTCCTCGCGGACCTCAGTCCCGCGAAACGCCTGGCCGCGAGGACGTGGATCAACCGGACGCGACCCAAGTACGAAGCGAACGTGGCCGACGTCCAGCGGATCGTGGCGAACAGCCGGAACGTCGCGGCGCGCGTGGAGCGCTACCTGCACCGGACCGCGGACGTCGTGTATCCGCCCGTGGACGTGCGACGTTTCCGCTTCTCCGGAGTCGGCGACTTCTGGCTCTCCGTGAACCGGCTCAGCCACGAGAAGCGGATTGCACTCCAGGTCGCGGCATTCCGAAGTCTCCCCGAGGAGCGGCTCGTCGTCGCGGGCGGTCCCCAGGTCGGCATGGACGCGCGGAGGTTCATTCGGGCCCTCGATCCGCCGCCGAACGTGGAATTCCTCGGCGAGGTGGACGAGGCCCGCCTCCGGGACCTGTACGCCACCTGCCGCGGTCTCGTGGCAACGTCCCAGGACGAGGACTTCGGGATCACACCCGTGGAGGCCATGGCGTCCGGGAAGGCGGTCGTCGCCGTGGACGAGGGAGGCTATCGGGAGACCGTGATCCCGGGCCGCACGGGCTGGCTCGTCCCCGCGGCGCCAGAGGCGGTCGCGTCGACGATCCGGGAGGCGACGCCCGAGGTCCTGGCCTCCATGCGTTCCGCGTGCGAAGACCGTGCGAGGGCCTTCGATGCCTCCGCGTTCGTGGCGAGGATGACGAGCATTCTCGGCGAAACGGCCGCGGCCGCGGCCTCACTGCCCGCGAAGTTCTAATGCTCCTCCTCCCTACCGCAGCGGGACCATGGGCTCCCAAGCCACGGTGGTCGTGCTGAACTGGAACGGGCACGACTACCTCCGCGAATGCCTCCGGTCCCTGTTCGCCCAGACGTACCGGGACCTGCGCGTCCTCGTCGTGGACAACGCCTCGCCGGACGCGTCGTGGCGGATCGTCGACGAGGAGTTTCCCGAGGCTGCGCTCCTCCGGATGCCCGAGAACCTGCACTTCGCGCGGGGAATGAACGCGGGCTTCGCGCGGGCCCTCGAGGATCCGCACGCCGAGTTCGTGGTGGCGCTCAACAACGACGTGCGCGTGGACCCCGAGTGGCTCGCCTCCCTGGTCGCGGCGGCGGACGACCCGCGCGTGGGCATGGTGGCCTCCAAAATGCTCTTCATGGACAAGCCGCGGACCCTGAACTCCACGGGGATCGTGATCGCCCGCGATGGCAGCTCCATGGACCGGAGCTGGAACACGCCGGACGACGGGGAAATGGATGCCCATGCGGACGTCTTCGGCCCCTCGGCGGGGGCCGGCCTCTACCGTCGCCGGCTCCTGGAGCGAGTGGGCTTGTTCGACGAGGACTTCGTCGCCTACTACGAGGACGTGGACCTCGCGTGGCGAGCGCGACTCGCGGGATGGGAGGCGCGCTTCGCGTGCGGCGCGGTGGTGTACCACAAGTACTCCGGGTCCGTCGGCCGTCGTTCGCCCTGGAGGCAGTACCAGTGCGAGCGGAACCGGGTGTGGACCCTGGTCCAGAACTATCCGTGGCGGCACGTGGCCGCGGGAATCCCGTGGAACGCCGCGCGGCTCGCGGCCTCCCAGTTCCCCGGCCGCGTCCGGACGTCCGACGCAGACTCGATCGCCGCGGATGGGGGCGGCTCGGCACGGGTGCACGCGCAAGCGCGTCTCGATGCGTACGCACGCCTCGGCTCCGCTCTGGAGAAACGCCGACTCCGGTACCGCGGCCGGACGGTGAGCGTGGCCGAGGTGGGCCGATGGCTCCGGACGTACGGCGTGCCCCTGCGGCAGTCCGTGGGGGCCTGAGCCGTGGAAGGGCGTCGGTGTCTTTGGGCCCCCAGCCCGGTGTGGGTGACACCTTGAGGATCGCGGTCTTCTACGACTTTCTCCAGACCGTGGGCGGCGGGGAGCGCGTGGCCCTCACCCTCGGGAAACGACTGGGCGCAGACGTCGTCACGACGGAGTTCGATCCGGGTATCCTCGGGCGAGCGGGATTCGCGGGCGTGCACGTGATCCCTCTGGGGCACCTCCGGGCCGGACCCCCCTGGAAGCAGATCCAGGCGACGTGGCGGTTCCTCCGCGCTCGACTGCCCGGATACGACTTCTACGTCGTCTCCGGGAACTGGGCGCAGTTCGCAGCAAAGCACCACCACCCGAACCTGTACTATTGCCTGACACCCACACGGATGTTCTACGACCAGCGTGCGGCAACCTTGGCCCGAGAGCCCGTTTCTCGCCGCTTCGCGGGACGCCTCTGGATCGGCGCGCACGCGGCGCTCGATCGCCGCGCTGTGGCGCACTGCGACCGCATCACGGCCATCAGCGAGAACGTCCGCGCCCGCGTGCAGCGATACTACGGCCGCCAGGCGGACGTGATCTATCCGCCCGTGCAGACATCCCGCCTCGGCTTCCGCGAGATCGGCGACTTCTGGCTCTCCGTGAGCCGACTCTACCCGGAGAAGCGGATCGACCTCCAGCTCGAGACCTTCCGCCAGCTGCCCTCCGAGAAGCTCGTGATCGTTGGCGGTTACTCGAAGGGCGATTGGACGGAACGCTACGTCGCAGGACTCCGGCCACCGCCGAACGTCACGCTCCTGGGCGAGATCACGGACGCCGAACTCGTGGACCTGTACGCCCGGTGCCGTGGGTTGGTGACCACGGCGGTGGATGAGGACTTCGGGATCACGCCCGTGGAGGCCATGGCCGCAGGGAAGATCGTCCTGGCGACGAACGAGGGTGGCTACCGCGAGACCGTGGTGCACGGAAGGACAGGATACCTGCTCCCGCCGTCCGCCGAGGCGTTCGCGGGCACCATTCGCCAGTTGGATGATACGGCCCTCGTCGCGATGCGGGAGGCGTGCGCGGCCCGGGCACATGAGTTCGACGAAGAGGTCTTTGTCGCCAGGATGAAAGCCGCCCTCGAACGACATCCCTCGTGACGAGTGCATCGAACAACGGCCGCGAGGGACCGGGTCACGGTTTCGGCGGCATCTCGAAGCAGGCCGTGCAGTTCGGGTCGATGTCCCCGAGGCTCTTGTGGTAGTCGCAGAAGCGGGCCGTCTGCATGAGTCCCGAGCAAAACTCGTTGATCGTGGAGATCTGCTGGGACATGGACATCCCGTCCGCGATCCGGCCCGCGAGCTTGTCCACGAACGCCTTGATCTCCGGGAAGCGGCGGAGCATGTCCTGGTCTACGCCGCGGCTCTGCGTGTTGTAGTGGCTCACCGCGGCCTGAGTGATTCCCATGGACCGGGCCACGTCCACCTGTTTCATCCCGTACGTGCGGAGGAGCTCTTTCGCGAGCCGAGCACGAATCGTCGGCAGGAGCTTCGCCACGATGACTTCCTGAGGCTGTTGCATGGGGATGGCCTGGATCCCAGGCTAGCGGTCTAACTGTATAACGCTGTATTTAACCCTGAGGTAAAAGGGCGGCGGCTCATGGGTGCGCGGAACGCGGTGCCATCGGTGTCCCTGGAATCGGGCACCCTCCCGCCTGACCTCGCCCACAAGCCCGTTCCATGGCCCGCGACAGTTCGCGTGCCGTGGTCGCGGAGTCCGTCCGGGGGAGCGGGAGCTTTCTCCGGAATCAGTGTTCCGCGGCGCCCTCCGTCTGCAGACCCACGTCCTTCCGAGGGCCGCGGGCGACCTCCCAGATGAGCCCCGTCCCGACTTCGCGACGGCGGACCGCCCCCTGGACCTCCAAGTCCTCGAGCAGGATCTCCGCCTCGTCGTCCGTCACCCCGAGGATCGCGGCCACCTCGAGGGTCGCGCACCGCTCGAAGCGGCGGAGAAGGGTCTGGACGTTCTCCGTGGTCGCATCCAGGGGGGTTGGGTACACGTCCGGCGCGAATTCCTGGAGGGCCTCGTCGAACGCGTCCCACGGCTGCCACCCGTCCAGGCGCGCGGTCGCGGGGTCGCGGCGCAGCTCGAACGTGGGGAAGCCGGTGACGCTCTTGGAACGACACGTATCGAGGTCGGCGTGGAAGGCCGCCTCCGCCGAGCCGTCGTCGAGCGCTCGGATGAACGCCTCCGCATTGAGCCCGAGTTCCGCGGCCAGCTCGATCTGGACCGCACGCGTGGTCGTCTTCCGACCTTCGAGGTACATAGCCTCGCGGTAGTGCCGCAGGTAGGGGTACTCCCGGCCCTTCCCCTGGAGTCCCGCGGCCTTCACCGCGATGCAGGAGGGCCACGTCGACTTGAGGTCGTCGAGGGACACCATCATTCGGGACACGTCCATGGGCATGCGATGGTGCGCCCCCACGGCGTCCAGGAACGCTCGCACGGAGTCCTGCCACCGTCCCCCGGACATCCGGGACCAGTACTCCAAGATCGGGCCAAAGTCCTCGAAGAGGCCGCCCATGACCACGCCGACCTCGACGGTCGCGGCGTACCGCACCTGGAGGCGGCGGATCGCGGGCTCGCAGCCCCAGCACCAGACGTTGATGGGGTCCGTGAACCAGGTGACCTGGACGCGGCCGGGCGCAGCCCGCGGGGTCGAACCCGTCTCGATCGCCGTGGCGATGGCGGGCGCCATGGTCGGCGCACGGCAGGCGCCCCCGCCCCTTAATCTTGCGTACGGGAAGCCGCTCGGCGCCCGGCGCATCCTGTTTTCACGGCGCGGAACGGACGAGGAAGCGTTAAGTGCACCTTCGACGACGACGCACCTAGAGCGCGGTGTGGTTATGCGGTTCCTGCGCGGAAGCCCGCAGGTCGAAGTGTCGGGCGGCATCCGGGTGAAGCCCGAGAGCGTGCACCTGCTCACGGAGTACGTCCTCAACCTGTCCATGAGCGCCCGATCGGACTACGACATCACGCCCCTCTACGAGACCTACCTGGGCGACGCGAGGCTCGGCGACTTCGAGCGCGAGGAGCTCATGTGGGTGTACATGTCCCTGCAGCTGACGCCTCCCGCGACGTCCGAGGACAAGTGATCGTCGGGAGGAACCAAGGAGCCCCAAGGAGATCCGTGCTATGACCGCGTCGATTCCCGACCAGGCCGAGATGAAGGCGAGGAAGCACTTCAAGGCCAAGGTGTGCCTCGTGGGCAACCCCGCGGTGGGCAAGACGTCCCTCGTCCGCCGCTACGTCATGGACGCGTTCGACGACCACTACCTGACCACGGTGGGCACGAAGGTGTCCAAGAAGCCCGTCCGGGTGACGAACCCCTCCCAGGGCCTCGACGCGGACATCGACCTGATGATCTGGGACATCATGGGCCAGCCCGGGTTCCGGGAGATGTTGAAGGACGCATACTTCTTCGACGCGAAGGGGGTGCTCGCGGTCGCCGACCTGACGAAGAAGGACAGCCTCGAGGACCTGAAGCACTGGATCGCGTCCGTCGAAGGCGTCACGGGCAAGGTGCCCATCGTGGTCGCGGTGAACAAGTCCGACCTCACCGGGGACGCCCAGTTCACGACCGCGGAGGCCGTTCAGGCCGCCGAGGTCCTCGGGGCGGATCTCTTCCTGACCTCCGCGAAGAACGGGTCCAACGTGGAAGAGGCGTTCCGTCGCCTGGGCGCCCGCGTGGTCCACAATGCGATGCGCGGGAACGGAACCGGCGACTGACCTCCCACCCACCACGCGGGGAAAGCCACCCGGGAGAATCGAACTCCCGACCTGCCGCTTACAAGGCGGCTGCTCTACCGACTGAGCTAGGGTGGCGCGGTCCGCCCATCGCCGCCATCTGTAAAAGGGTTTCCCGCCTCGGATGCAGGAATTACTCTCAAATCTGCGAACTAGGGAAGAGCCTTTATCCCGCCCATCCCGGCTCCGACCGCCGTGGCCGACCTGCCGTGTCCCAATTGCGGGACTCCCCTCGCATTCTTCGAGCAGTACCAGCGGTACTACTGCCTCCGGTGCGGTCAGTACGCCCCCGAGGGATACGGCGACCGCGGCGCGAAGCGCTGCGCCACCTGCGGCGGGGTCCTGTCTTTCGTCACCCAGTACAACCGGTTCTACTGCTACCGATGCAACACGTACGCGGCCGATGAGCCGGGGCCCGCGGAGACACCGCCCGTGCAGATCGCTCCCGCCGCGTCGGCGCCGAACGCGACGCCCTCCTCGCCACCCGCCGCGATCGCGCCCGCAACGACCGAATTGGCCGTCGCTCCCTCCTCTCCCGAGGCGACTCTGGTCTCCGCGGCCACGCCGACGCCCGCCGTCCCCACGGTCGCGCCGACCCCGCAGGGGCGCCCAGCGGCCACGCCCGAGGCCGCCACTCCACCTGCAGTCCTTGAAGTCCCGCCAACCGCGATCCCGGAGCCCGCGGCGGCAGAGAAGCCCTCCGAGCCGGCGCCCGCGGAGCCCTCCCCCGAGATCCGGAGGCTCGCGGCGTCCAAGCCCGCAATCGTCCGCGTGAAGATCTTCACGCTCAAGAAGTCCGAGCTCATCGACCTGTGCAAGGCGTACAACCTCGATCCCTCGGGCACCAAGGAGCAGGTCCAAGAGCGTCTCCTCAGCTACCTGCACGACCTCGAGGCGGAGGAGACCCCGAGCGAGGAGCCTGACACGACGGCCGAGGAGACCGTCCCCGCCGCGGCCGCGTTCCCGACGCCGGTCGCCGTCGTGGAGCCCGCTCCCGCGCCCAAAGCACAAGCCGCGTCAACCGTCGAGACGCATGCCGCTCCGGCGGCTGTGGTCCAAGTCCAGAAACCCGAGTCGTCACCCGTGGTCGTCGAGGTGCCGCGCACCGCGGCAAAGATCGAGCATCCCTGCCCCAACTGCGGACGCGAGCTGACCTTCATCGCTCAATACGACCGGTACTACTGCTACTTCTGCCAGCGGTACGCCCCGGCGGCCCGCGCGAAGGGCGCGTGCCCGACGTGCGGGGCAACGATGCGCTGGATCGATCAGCACCAGCGGTGGTGGTGCGATGCGTGCCAGAAGTACGCCCCGGCCGACCTTCCCAAGCCGGCGATCGCGGCAGCTGCCCGTCCCGCTGCGACGGCCTCGTCGACGACGACCGGCATCTCGCGCCCTGCGATCGTCATCCACCACCACGCGAGTCCCGCGATGGGCATGGGCCTCATCGGCGTGGGCGTGGTCCTCTGGATCATCTACGAGGTGTTCGGCGTCCTCGCGCCCGCAGTGAACCTCGCGGTGAACAGCCCGTTCTCGGACGGCCTGGGCGCGTTCATCGAGTTCTTCGCGTTCCTCTTCGTCGCGGCCGGTGCCCTCATCGGGCTGTCCAGCCTCCGCGATCGGATCTGACGCGCCGCGGTGCACGCGGGTGCCGGTCTCGCTGGGAGACGAGACGGGTCACGCCTTCAGGTCGAACGTCAGGGTCACCGAGACGTCTCCGGGAAAGCCCACGGTCACGCTGAAGTGCGCGGCGCCGAGGGCGTTCGCCAAGGCGCTGAGAGCGGCCCGGAGGTCCGCAATCACGGAACCTAGCTTGGTCACCAGGGAGGGCCGCTTCTGGGCGACCGCGCTCGCGAACGCGTTCGTCTGCAAGAGTTGACTCGTGGCCTCCTCGATTCGACCCGCCTTCGCGAGCTGCTGCGCGAGCGCATACTCCACTCGGAGGAGGTCCTGGAACTCCGAGGTCGCGGCGTCCAGCAGCGGAGCGTCCAGGTCGCCGCCCGCCTTCCAGGCTTCCAGGGCATCCTTCCCCTTCGAGGCCATCTCCCGGCCCCCTCATGGCGGCGGGTAGTCGCACGCGCTTCCCGGCGCGGGACACTGGGTCGCGGCGCTTGGTTTCACGATCGCGTTGATGAAGAACCCGTAGGGAAAGGGGGGCGGGAAGGCTTGGAGGGTCTGGAGGTATCGCCCCGAGGCGTCGAAGTAGTCGATCCAGACGGTCTGGCAGTTCGGACCACACGGATCCGCGATCTCCGGGTTCGCCAAATCCGCACGAGGGTCAACCACCATCTCCGCGATCTCGTGACTCAGGGCGAGGGCGTAGAGGTTCGCTTCGTCCTTCACCGTGAGGCCGGTACCCATCACGTTCACGAACGCGTAGGGGACGTTTGCGAACCCATGGTAGCCGCCGACGCCCTGCTTCGGATCGGCGTCCGTGTTCACGACGCCCGGCGGGTTCAGGATCACGACGCACGTGTCCGGGGTCAGGCGGTTCTGGCTCACAATCGCGTTCACCCAGCCCTGGAGGGTCTGGTCATTGTACGTGCCCCCGGGGACGTTCGCGGCAAAGGCCACAGGACCCGGGGCCACGGCCACCCCGTTGGGACCGTACTGGGTCGCGTACCCAGAAATCGGCGCGGCCACCAGGCGCGCGAACGCAATCGCCGTGTCGAGGTCGGCCGAGTTCACGGCCACGGAACCCCGAGCCGTTGCGAAGGTGATCTGGACGAACACGAGCGTGCCGTGGAACAGCGGTGCCGAGGCGGACGTCCGTTTCGGCGGCAGGGGCGAGCGGCGCAGGGCTTCCGCGAGGCCGGCGACGCGACCAAGATCCTTGGGATCCACTGCGGTGTGCAGGCGGGCCAGGAGCTCGCGCGGGACGCGCGTCCCGAATCCTCCCGGCGGCTCCTCGCGGGGCACGAGGTGAGGAGCGTTCTGCTGCAGGTGGCGGGCGTTCTTGATCGCGCGGGTCACGCAGAGATTCGGCATGGGGTCACGGTCCGGGTTGGATGTCGATGGCGAGCAGGTTGATCACGTACCGTCCCGTTAGGGCCTGGCGCAAGTCGATGTTCCGGAGTCCGACGAGGGTCACGTTCACGGCGGCGAGGGAGGCGAGTTGGCGCGCGGCCCGCGTCCCCGCGAGCGCGATGACCTCGATCGGGTGGCCGATGTCCGGGCTCGTGAGCGTGCATGTGGACGGAGCGCCGCCCGCTCCCGGGGTAACCTGACTCACCGCACCGGGGACGCTCACGTAGTTCTCGTCCTGGCCGTCCATGTTCGTGAATGTGAGGGTGTCCGCAGCGCGGTCGTAGGAGGCGCGGATCTTGCCATCCTGGACGTTCAGCGGATGGGGCGAGGTCCACGTGTGGATCGATGCGGGGTCCGGAAGGTCCACGTCAAAGGCCTGGGATACCCCCGCGAGGGCGACGGCGCGCACGGGGTGGATCTCGAAGATGTGCGCGTCGTCGTTCGCGGCGAAACCGGGATGCTCGAAGAGGCAGCGGAACCAGCCGCTCGCGCTCATGGCGGTCCCGATCGCCGCTTGGAACGTTGGCAGCCATGCGGTGGCATGCTGGAGCTCGCACGTGACATGCGGCGTCAGGGCGCGGCCCCCCACGCAGAAGTGGAGGTCGCCGTCGGCCTCGATCCCGTACTTCCCGCCGTTCGCGCCCAGCGCCACCGTGCGCCGTCCCGTGGCCGGGTTCAGGGAGACCACCTGCTTCGCGAGGAGGGTGCCGCCCACGGTCACGTCTTGGAGGATCGCCAGGGACGAGGCCTTGGGAACGAGGATTGCCTTGGGCGGCCCGGTCCGAATCGTGTACGCGTTGACAAGGGGTGCAAGGCTCGTCGCCGGAATCATGCGAGGGTGCGGCTAGACCGAGTCGGTTGAAGAGCCTTTGTCGATGCGGGGCCCGCAAGGTTTTTCCCATGTGGCTCGTTCGAGCGGCCGTCCATGCGCCTCCAACAGATCGTCAAGGATGAGCGCCACCCGCACGACTTCGACCCGCGGGAGTACATCTCCACGTGGACCGAGAAGGATCTCCTCCATGGGAAGGTCGTGGACGCCTGGGTGATCATCTTCCGCACCCGAGGTTGCTACTGGGCCCAGGCCTCGGGTTGCTCCATGTGCGGATACGTGAACGACGTGGCCCGCGAGGTGTCCGTGGCCGACCTCGGGCACCAGCTGGACTCGGTCCTCCGGAGGCACACCGGACAGCCCCTGGTCAAGGTGTACACCTCGGGGAACTTCTTCGACGACCACGAGGTCGTGCCCGAGATGCGCGACCGGATCCTGAAGGAACTCGGGGACCGTTGCGACAAGGTCATCGTGGAGACCCTCTCCCATCTCCTGCGGAAGGACCAGCTCGAGCACGCGATGACCTTCGTGGACGCGCTCGAGGTCGCGTTCGGGCTGGAGTCGACCAACCCCCGCGTCCTCCGAGAGAGCGTGAATAAGGTCTGGGGGCTGGATGAGCATGCGCGGGCGGCACGCTTGTGCCACGAGGCGGGGGCCACGGTCAAGACGTACCTCCTGATCAAGCCGCCCTTCCTCACGGAGCGCGAGGCCATCGAGGATGCGGTCACCTCGGGCCACGAGGCCGATCCGTACAGCGACACGATCTCCTTCAACCCCGTGAACGTGCAGAGCCGCACGCTCGTCGACCGCCTCTTCCGTCGAGGCGAGTACCGGCCGCCGTGGCTCTGGTCCGTCGTCGAGGTCCTGGAGCGGACGCGGGACCTCAAGGCGCACGTGAAAAGCCATCCCACCGCAGGCGGCATGATCCGCGGCGCCCACAACTGCGGCACCTGCGACCGCAAGGTCGTCGACGCGATCGAGGAGTTCTCCCTAACCTTGAGGACGGACTTCGCCGACCTGTCGTGCGAATGCCGGGCGCTCTGGCGAGAGTACGCGGACATCCAGGAGTTCATGCGCACGCCTGCCGATCCGCGGTTCGCGCTCGAGTCCTAGGACCGCGATCCTCCGGCAGCTTCAAGCAAGCAGGCCTCGCTTCCTCTTGCCGCCCATGCGGGACTACTACGAGGGGCACCTGTCAGGAGCCCGCCTCCTCGAATGCTACCGGCTCGCCCCACCGAGGATCCAGCAGTACCTGGACCGCGAGATCCGCTTCGTGCTCGGCCGTGTCCGTGGAGCCCGTTTCGTCCTGGAACTCGGATGCGGCTATGGCCGCGTCATGAAGCGACTCGCCCCGTTCGTGGCAACGATTGTGGGGTGCGACACGTCCGAGGAAAGCCTGCGGTTCGCGACATCCTACCTGGGTTCGCGACGCAACTGGGCGGTCGTCCGCACGGATGCCGCCCGGACCGGCTTCCGCGCGGGGATGTTCGATGCGACGGTGTGTGTCCAGAACGGGATATCCGCCTTCGGGGTCGACGGCGGACAGCTCGTGGCCGAGGCCGCGAGGATTACGAGGGGCGGCGGGCAGATCGTCTTCTCCAGCTATTCGCCGCGGATTTGGCAGGACCGACTTGCCTGGTTCGGCGAGCAGGCGCGGGCCGGTCTCATCGGACCCATCGACCCATCGCGGACGCGGGACGGGACCATCGTTTGCACGGACGGATTCCGCGCGACGACCGTGGATGCGGGCGGGTTCTGGAGACTATTCGAGGGGGCGGGGTTGAGCCCCGAGCTCCACGAAGTGGACAACTCTAGCCTGTTCTGCGTGGCGGTGAAGGACGCGGATCCGCAGGCCCTGCCGCCGGTCCGAGCGGATTCGGCCCACCGACCCATATCTTTAGAAAGCGGGGCGGACTCGGCCGCCGGGTGAGTCGGATGGCGTCGGGAAAGGGCAAGGCCGTGCTGAACTGGCTCCTGGCGGAGGACCAGCCGGCGGTGCGGTATCTCACGCTGACCCAGTTGCTGGAGAAGCCCGCGGACGACCCCGAGGTCCTCGAAGCCAGGGAGGCGATCCCGCGCCGGGGCTGGGCCGCGGACGTCCTCTCCCGCCAAGATGCGGGCGGGTGGTGGGTCCGGGAAGACAAGCTGTACCGGCCCAAGTACCTCTCAACGAACTGGATGCTCCTCGTCCTCGCGGACCTCGGAATGACCCGGGAAGACCCGCGGATCGAGAAGGCCGCGGACCTCTGGATCAAGCGGTTTGCGGCGGAGGACGGAGGGTTCGGGATCGACAGCAACAAGGCAAGCCACCTCTGCACGGCAGGCAACACGGCGCGGGCACTCGTCCAGTTCGGGTACGCGGACCACCCCGCGGTGCGCGCCTCGTTCGGCTGGTTCGTGAAGAACGCGAGTCATCTCGGCGGATGGAGCTGCTTCGGGAGCGGACGCAACCTGGACTCGTGGGAGCCCATGAGCGCGTTCGCCGTCTATCCGAAGCCCAGGTGGACCGCGGGCATGCTGCGCGCGGTCGAGCAGGCCGCGGAATTCTACCTGGAGAGGGAGCTCCACAAGCAGGGGGACCACTACGAGCCGTGGTACCGCTTCCACTATCCCATTCACTACTACTACGATCTGCTGGTCGGACTGGACTTCATGACGGCCTTAGGCTACGGGGACGATGCCCGGCTCAAGCACGCGCTCTCCGTGCTCCGGAAGAAACGCCGGAGCGACGGCCGGTGGAACCTCGACGCGGTCCACCCCGACGTCGAGGGGACGATGCTGGAGTGGTTCGCCAAGCACCCGAAGGACCGGCCGACGCCGTTCGCCCTTGAGAGCACCGGGGAGCCGAGCAAGATGATCACGCTGCGCGCGCTGCGGGTGCTCCGACGGGTCGAGGACGGGAGGCCGGGCAAACCCGCTTAAGCCGCCCCCGGCTTCCCCGGCGCGTGGCCCAGGCGATCTCGGCCCGCGAGTTGACCAAGGAGTACAAGGGCAGCCGCGGGAAGCGCGCGCTCGACCGCGTCACCTTGGACATTGGCCGCGGCGAGATTTTCGGGCTCATCGGGCGCAACGGCGCGGGCAAGACGACGTTCCTGCGGATCGCGGGCACCCAGCTCCTCCCGACCTCGGGCCGCATCGAGGTCCTCGGACACGACGCGGTCGGGAATCCGCATGCGGTACGGGACCTCGTGGCCGTGATTCCGCAGGAATCGCGACCCTTCTTCTACGCGACGCCGTTCGAGCACGTGTACTACTACCTCCTCATGCGCGGCGTGCCTTCCCCCGAGGCCCGGAGGCGCGCCCTCGACACCCTGGAGCGCCTCGGCCTCGCGAAGGGCAAGGACACGGTCCTCTGGAAGCAATCCGGCGGCCTGCGACGTCGCGTGCTCGTGGCCATGGCCCTCGCCTCGGGCGCGGAACTCCTCTTCCTCGACGAGCCCACGACGGGCCTCGATGCCCTCGCCCGCCGCGACGTGTGGGTCGCCGTCGAGGAGGCCGCCAAGGAGGGACGCACAATCCTCCTCACCACGCATTACCTCGAGGAGGCGCAGCTCCTGAGCAAGCGAATCGGGATCCTGAACGAGGGAAGGGTCCTCGCGGTCGGGACGCTCGACGAGCTCGTCGCGCGGGTGCGCTGGCCGTTCCGCGTCGCCCTGACGGGCCGCGGCTTCGAGACCGAGGAGCTCGCGACGTTCGGCGAGTCCGCCGCGATCGGGGATTCCCAGATTGTGCTCACGAACCGCGGCGGCGCGGAGGAGCTGACTCGCCTCGCTCTCGCCCGCGGGGTCCGCGCGGTCGCGGGGCCCGTGACCCTGGAGGACCTCTTCGTCCAGCTCGTCGGCGGATCCGTCGAGGAGGAGACCGCGCTAGAGGAGGAGGTGGAAGCGTGAGCGTCCGGACCCAACTCCGCTCGTCGTGGGGGCTGATCGCCCTGAACGGGATCATCCCCGTGAAGCGCATGCCCCTCTACCTCGTGAACACCCTGGGCGCGCCGTTCTCGTTCCTGTTCTTCATCTACGTCGTGAGCCGGGGCCAGCTCGTCGGCTATGGCGTGGCGGGCGGGCTCGTCCTAACGACGTTCTCCATCGGCACGAGTCTCCAGGCGGACATGACGCACTTCCGCGTGGACCTCAAACTCCAGGACATGGTCGTCGCGTCGCCCATGCGCGCATGGACGTACGTCCTCGGGATGGCCCTCTCCGAGCTCGCCTTCGCGACGCCCGGGATTGTCGCGTTCCTCTTCGTGGGTTACACGACGCAGGCCCCGGGCGTCCTCGGCCTTCCCATCATCGTGGGAACCCTCCTACTGGTCTGGGGCCTCGGCTGTTCCTTAGGCTTCTTCCTGGCGACGTACCTCCGGGACATCCGGGAGACGTTTGCGATCTCCCCCCTGCTGTCCCTCGTGCTCTCCGTGCTCCCGCCCGTCTACTATCCAATCACCGTGATCCCGGCCGATCTCCGCATCCTCGGGTACCTGGCGCCGACCGCGGATGCCTCCCTGCTGATCCAGGGGGCCCTCGGGATCCCGACCCAAGGCTCGGTCAACTGGGTGTGGGCCGCCGGGATTCTGATCGCGTTCACCGTGGCCTTCATCCTGCTGGCCGCGTTCAAGGCCCAGTGGCGCGAGAAGTAACGTCCCGCCGGGACCGGGGAACGCCCCGCCAAGGTCTCCTGCGCAGTACCTGGAAGGGCGCAAATTTCATAGCCCGCACCACCCTCCGGGCGGCCCGATGCGGGCCTACGAGTTGCGCCGGGGCCAGGGGAAGAAGCTCGAAGGGGACGGGCTCCGTGCAATCGCGGCGGAGACGTTCGGCTCCGCGAACGTGGAGGACGCCAAGGTGGTCGCCTCCTTTGGAGCCATCGAGAAGCTCATCGCATGGACGGACGGCAAGCAGCTCTTCGTGGACATGGTCATGAAGCCGGGGGTCCCCGACGAGCTGGCCACGGAGACGATCTCCCGCAACAACCGGTTCCTAGAAGCCGCGACCGGCTACACGGCGAAGGAACGCGGGAAGAAGGCGCAGGGAGCGGCGAAGAAAGGGACCGCCTGACCCGCTCCGCCGGACCGCGGGAATCCAACACGCGCTCCTCGTTCACCGACCTCCCTCCCCCAAAGAGTTATGCCGCCCTCCGGCCTCGGAAGACGGGATGAGCCAGGTCGAGCTCGTGCGGGAGCAGTGGATCTTCGACCACGTCGCCCCGGACGTCCGCTCGATCACCCTGGAGTACACGGTCCGCAACACAGGGCCGGACGAGCTCTTCCAACTCTTCCTGCCGCTGAACGCGTTCCTGGCGAACCTCCAGGTCCTCGACGAGGACGGGCGTCATCTCAACTACCTCCCGAACCGAGAGGTGGAACGGGCGCTCCAAGAGGTCCGGAAGGAGAAGCCCGGAGCCTACGACCGCGCGATGACCGCCGCCCCGCATCCGCAGTACCGCATCAGCATCGTCCTTCCGCCCGACGCTCCCCTGCGGCCCGGCGCCATGCGCACCCTGCGCCTCGTGCACACGGACGGGGAGAAACCGCGGTACCTTGCCCTCCGCGCCCTGACGCTTCCGTCGTACCACATCTCCCACGTCCGGCGTGTGGGGCAGCCGTACGGGATCCATGTCGCGGTGAACGCGCCGCCGGACACCCAGCTCGCGGTGGACCTGGACGACAAGACCGTCCGGAGCCGCGAGCACTACCACGCGACGCCGCCCGCGGACATCGACTACCACTTCAACGCGTACCTGCCGCCGCCGGGCGACGAGCCGTACGTGTGGCGGGCCAACTACCACATGGGCCCGGCCTTCATGGAGGAGCTCGTCCTCACGGGTTGGCTCCTCCTCGCGGCGGTCCTTGGGATCGGGGTCCTCCTCGCCGCCCTCTCGAGCTCCGCCTCCGCCCAGACGGCCAGGGAGATGCTCGCGATCTCCGGCGGCGTGTCCGCGACCTCCGCGGGCCTGCTCCTCGCGCTCAGGAACGCGTGGGCTTCGCGGTACCTCAAGCTCCTGATCCCCGTGTTCGCGATCTCGGCGATCGCGTGGCTGCTCTGGTTCGTCCACGGTGGATGATCGCCTTGGACAAGCCTTTATACGCGGCGGGGGATACAAATCCCGGGATGAGCGGGGAATCGGACACCTCCACGGCGAGATACCTCAAGGACCACCTCGAGCAGATCGTGGTCGACACTTCGGAGACGTCCTCCGCGCCTGGCCGCCTCAAGCTCCACGACAAGAAGCCGAAGCCGAAAGAGGGCTGACCCCGGCGTCCTCGGTCAGACCCGCCGCCAGCGGAGCGGTTTGGCGCTCTTGTCCCGCATGAGCACGCCCTTGGCCTCAAGATCCAGGTGGACGCACTTCACCCACCAGCTGACCTTGCCGCGGCCCGGGAACAGCTTGGAGTCCGCGACGGCCGCCGCCGCGGCGAACATCTCGCTCTGCGTGAGCCCAGGACCGCTCTTCGGGAGGATCGTCAGAAGGACCTTCTTCATGGACTCGTAGTGCTCCGCGTCCACGGAGGACCTGTAGCCCGGAGCGTTCACGTTCTGCACTATGATCTTCGGGCCTTCCGCGGCCTTGGCGGACATGATTGCCTCGCCGCAAGGCACGCCGCGGCTCGAGATAGCCCTTTTCCCAGGTGGACCCGACGGGCCCCTGCTCCAGCGGTTCGAGGCCATACCCTTAAGGGGACGATGCGGTACTCGGCCCGATGCCCGAGAGTGCAGCCTTTGATCATCTCGGCCTCGACCCCGTCCTCCTCAAGGCCGTCTACGCGATGGGGTACGAGGCGCCGACCCCAATTCAACGCGAGGCCATCCCGATCATCCTGAAGGGCCGGGACGTAATCGGCACGGCCCAGACGGGCTCGGGGAAGACCGCGGCGTTCGTCCTCCCGATCCTCCAGAGGCTCATGGGACAACCGCCCGGACGCACCCGCGTCCTGATCCTGTCGCCCACCCGCGAGCTCGCGGCCCAGACCGAGGCGGCGCTCCGCCAGTTCGGCAAGGGCACGCGGGTCCGCGGGCAGTCCGTGTACGGGGGTGTCGGCATGGCGCCCCAGGAGCACGCGCTCCGGGGCGGCGCGGACGTCGTCATCGCCACGCCGGGGCGCCTCCTGGACCACATGGGCCGCCGCAACGTGGACTTCCGCGCGCTCCAGGTCCTCGTCCTCGACGAGGCGGACCGCATGCTCGACATGGGCTTTCTTCCCGACATGCGACGCATCATCAGCGCCCTCCCGCGGGAGCGCCAGACGCTCCTTTTCTCCGCCACGATGGAGCCCGAGATCGAGTCCCTCTCGCGGAGCATCATGCGCGATCCCGTGCGGATCGCCGTGTCGCCGCCGCACCGGCCTCCGCCGACGATCCGCCACGAGGTGTACCCGGTGCCCCAGCACCTGAAGACGGCCCTGCTCGTCGAGCTCCTGGGCCGGGAGGACATGATGTCCGTCCTCGTGTTCGTGCGGACGAAGCGCCGGGCGGACCGCGTCGCGCGGCAGGTCGGCCAGGCGGGCTTCGAGGTCGCGCGAATCCACGGGGACCGGAGCCAGAGTCAGCGGGACGCCGCGCTGGCCGGATTCCGGAGCGGGAGGCACCAGGTGCTCGTGGCCACGGACGTGGCGGCCCGCGGGCTGGACGTGGAGGGCATCTCCCACGTGATCAACTACGACGTCCCCATGGTCCCGACGGACTACATCCACCGCGTGGGCCGGACGGCCCGGGCAGAGGCGGAGGGCGAGGCCATCACCTTCGTAACTCCCGAGGACGAGGGCGAGCTCCGGGGAATCGAGAAGGCCCTCGGGCGCGCCATCCCCCGCGTCACGCTCCCGGACTTCGACTACCGCGCGCCGCCCCCACCGAAGCTCCACGCGCCACCGCGAGGCCGGGCATCCTCACCCCATCGCGGGCCCGGCCGCCGAGAACACCGTCGTTTCCGCTGACGGGTCGATCCGTCGACCGGAACTGCTTGGGCTACGCGGCCGATTCATCCGCGGCGGGGAGCGTCTCCGAGGACTCGGTTCCCTGTACCGTCCGCAGGAGCGGCCTCAGCGCGACGTTCGGATTCACGGCGAGAGCCACCGCGAAGCCGGCAAGAAGAGCGTGCTGGAAGATCCAATGAAAGAGGAGAGCGGGGCCGAAGAACGAGTCCGGCGCGATGGCCCCCGTTGACACGGAGGCGCCGAGCACCCCCAGCACCTCATTGATCAGCCCGCCAAGACCGAGCCCCGTGAGCGTGGGCGGCACCCAGAGGCCCCAGGTCACGCCGGCGACGACAAGGGCGCCGCGCAAAATCCAGCCCTCCATTCCTCGGGTCGCGCGTCGAAGCCACGCGAGCGACTCCTTGGGGAACATCCCCGCGGCGATGGCCGCGAGGGCCAGGAGCTGATGCTCGAAGATCCAGTGGTACCAGAGCCCGGGGCCCGCCGATCCCGGCGGGACGTCGACCCACTCCACGAACATCGCCAGGGACCAGGTGATCCCCGCGACGAGGAGGGCGACCCGCAGGACCGAGCCGGCCACGAATCCGCGATCCAGCCTCGGCGGCGTGGGACAGGAGTCCGCGGGAATCCGCAGGGCGCGCTCCTGGGCCAGGAGCGCCACGCCCACCACGACGAGCTGGAACACGTCCAGATACCAGTTCTCCCGCAGCAGGAGGGCGATGTCCGTCCCGCTCGCGGCCGCCACGACGGCGACGCCCAAGGCGCCCGCGCACGTCGTGCAACAGCACGCGCCCATGGTCGCGAGGCCGGTGATCGCGGCTCCCGCCCCCGCGGCAGTCGGGGTCGCCTTGTTTCGGGTCCCATCCACCGGGGATTCGCGCAGCCGGGGAATCGCGGTGACCAGGGCGGCGGTCCCGCCAATCCCCACACCCGCCGAGACGAGGGCCATGGTCAGCGTAGGGAGGAAGAGGAGGTCGAGGGCGACGCCCGGGGTGAAGACGAAGAGCTCCGGGAAGTCCCACCAGGGATTCCCGGAAAGCTGGACGGATACCATCGCCGAACCCGGGAGGTCAGGGAACGTGAGCATCTGGCCGATCAGCATGGAGAGGAGGAGGAAGGCCAGGCCGATCCCCAGCGCCAGAGCCCGAGTGCGCCGGGTCGACAGGAGTGCGCGCGTCCGCCGCAGGGAGGTGAGCGAGACGATTCGCCCCAACGTCTCCACCGCTCGAATGGCCCTTCCTCCCGGGACGCCGAAACGACCCATGCGGGCCTCGGGCATAAGGCTTGCCGGCGCGACGATCCTCGCCCCCAGGGACCCTCGCCCGGTATTGCGGTCCGCCGAAACCCGCTCGCTCCCGCCGCGCCCTAGGAAGGCTCCGCGGCGCGCGAGCTCTCGACGTAGGCCTTGAGGGAGTCCAAGACGGAGCGCCATAGGGCGCTCCAGTCCCCGGGGACCTCCTTGGGGGCGCGGTGGGCGATGTGCACCGCGGTCTGCGGCCCTCGCGGGGCCAGGTCGATGTGCACGCTTGTCGTCACAGGCAGGCCCTCCGTGGGTACCGGCCAGGTGAAGACGAGGGTCTGCGGGCCGTCGATCGCGGTAATCGTCCCTTCCACGCGGCCCAACGGCAAGGTGGTCTCGAAACGTCCGCCTTCGTCCGCCTCGATGATCGCGTCCTGACCCCACCACGCGGCAAGGCGTTCTTGGCTCGTGAGGGCCGCGAAGACCTCGAAGGCGGGCGCGTCAATCGTGATCTTGGCGTCTCCCAGCACGGCGGCGCGCGGCACCGGGGGCTTGGCGGGCGGCGGCGGGGGGTTGCTGGGCGGAGGGGCTCCGGGAGCAGCCACGGGCCCCGTCAAGCACGACAGGGGTCAAAACCCTGTCGCCCCGGGTATCGCCGAGGCGGGGCCGTGCCCGCTAGCCGCTCGGGCGGAGCGCACGCAAGACGTCCTCCGTGGTCCGGACGCGCCCGATCCGCGGGAAGATCTCGCGGAAGGTCGTCGCGTGGGCGTCCGCCGAGCGGGAGGCGCATGCGTCCTCGATGAAGATCTGGTTGTACCCGCGCTCGTAGGCATCCCGGGCCGTGCTCTCCACGCCGAAGTTCGTGGAGATGCCGCACAGGAGGATCGTGTCAATCCCGCGCCGGCGGAGCTGCAGGTCGAGGTCCGTCCCGTAGAACGCGCCCCACTGCCGCTTCCGGACCACGTGGTCCCCCGGTTTGGGTCCGAGCTCAGGGACGATCTGGTCCCAGCCCGGCGCGGGCGGCGGACGGGCCGGCATGGGGTCGGTGACGGGATGGAGCGCGTCCTTCCCGTCCGGGGACGGACCCACGTGGACGAGAACCACGTACGCCCCGCGCGACCGGCAGGCATCCGCGAGGCGGGCGGCGTTGGCGACCACGCCTGCGGTCCCATGGGGTTCCGCGGGCACGCTCACGATCCCTTTCTGCAGGTCGATCACGACGAGCGCGAGCCGCTTGGGGTCGAGTGCGAGTTCCTCGGGCATGGGGACACCGCCGGGCGAGGCCCTAGTGCGGGGGTTGCTCCGGGGGCGGGGTCCCGCGGGCAAAGCCCATCTGGAGCATGCTGGGCTCGATGAAGTACAGGGAGAACTCCCGTCCTGCGGCGATGCGTCGGGCCTCGCCCCGTGCCCTTCGCCTCGAGGAGGACGTGCAAATCACGTTGCCGTCCAGGACCGCGATCCATTGGTTGGGGTACTTCTGAACCAGGTCCAAGAGATTGGCCGCGAACCATTCGTCGTTGCTCGCCGCGCTGCTTGCCGCCATGAGCGGGCCTCCTCCGACTACGCTGGGTGCCCGTTGGCCGAAGAGCCGTTCACCCTCATGGACCTTCTGGGGACCGCTCCTCGTCGGGCCTGTCCCGAGGGCCTAGGGAGACCGCGCGGCGCGAGCCGATTTCGGGCGGCAGGAATCCCTTTAGCGCCCGAGCGCATGCGGGCGGTCATGTCCCTTGTCCGACCGGTCCTCTATCGGGACGCGGCACTCGCGGAGGGCAGCGGCCCTGCGCTGCAGAAGGATGTGAGTGTCCTGACCGACGGGGGCCGCGTGGCGTGGATCCGCCCCCTCGCCGAGGAACTCAAGCTTCCCGAACACACGCGGGTCGTGGATGCAGGCGGCGCGACCATCGTCCCGGGCATGGTGGACGCCCACAGCCACGTGACGCTTCCTGGCGGATCGCACTGGATCGACCGCGGCTTCGACCCGGCGGAGGACCTCCTCGCCGCGGCGGAGGACAATGGCGACCTGCTCGGGCAAGCGGGCGTGCGGTGGGCCCGGGACGTGGGCTCCCCGGCGGTCGTCGATCCCGCCGAGGGTCGGAAGCGGGCGCTCTCCCTTCGCGTGCGGGAGCGCTGGAAGCAGGACGCGACGCGGCCGCGGCTCCGAGTCGCGGGGACGTGGCTGGCCCACACCGGCGTGCTCCCTCCCGGGCTCACGATCGAGGCGGACGACGGTCCCCATTTGCTCGCCGCCGCGAAGGCCCAGCTGGACGACGGGGCGGACTTCCTCAAGCTGTACCTGGACGGCCCGAAGAAGGACGAAGCGCCGTGGTCCAGGGAGGACGTGGTGGCGGTCCGGGAGATGGCGCACGCCCGAGGGGCGAAGGTCACCGCGCATTCGGGCACGCTCGCAGGCGCTCGTGTCGGCATCGATGCCGGCCTGGATTCCTTGGAGCACGGACTCGACCTTGACGAGGAAGCGGCCGGGAACATGGCGCGCCAGGGCATGTTCCTCGTGAGCACCCTCGCCCTCTTCCGCTCGTGGGCGACGTTCTCGCAGACCACGACCCTGCCGCGGTTCATCGGCCAGGAGGGCAAGGAGCGCACCGCAAAGCGACGTGAGCGGGCCTTCGACAGCGTGCGGCTCGCGCATCGGGCCGGGGTCCGGATCGCCACGGGGACGGACTTCGGCGGCGGATCCCTTCGGGCCAACCACCTGGCCTGGGAGGTCGAAGCCCTCGTCGAGGCGGGGCTCAAACCCTGGGAGGCCCTCCGGGCCGCGACGGTGCGCGGCGGAGAACTGCTCGGGGAACCGGAGGCGGGCCGGATTGCGGAGGGTGGCCCTGCGGACTTCTTCCTCGTCCACGGCGATCCGCTCTCGGATCCCACGGCGCTCTGGCGCGTGTGGAAGGTAGCCTGGCGGATCTGACGCTACGCGAACCCTTCAGCTCCTTCCTCCGTCTTGACGCGGCAGGAAAAAGAACGACCGGGTGGGATCCTCCGAATCCCGCCCCGGTCGCAGCGCGCATGGTGGCCCTTCCGGGCCCAGACGGCCTAGCCTCCTCTGCCGAGCAGGGTGTCCAGGCGCTCGTAGCTTTCGCGCATGCCCCACTCCATGCCGGAGGCGAGCATGCCGTCGCGGTCCTCCTGGTTGCGGTAGACGGCCCGAACCGTCAGCTTCGTCTTGCCGCCGCGGGCCTCCTCGAAGGTCAAGGTTTCCGTGATCACGTGGCCCGGGGTGCCCTCGTACTCGAAGGTCCAGCTTAACCGGTTCGGCGGCAGGATCTCCAGGAACTCGCCATGGAACCCGTGCTCCGTTCCGTCGGGTGTGCGCTGCACGATGCGCCAAGGCCCGCCCGGCCGCGGTTCCCATCGGTCCACGGTGGTCGCGTACTCACGGGGTCCCCACCAGTCCTCCATGGCCCTTGGATCCAGATGGGCTTGGAACACGCGTTCCCGCGGCGCGTCGAACACGCGGGTGACGAGGACCTCCCGCTCCGAGGGCAACGACACCTCGGTCGGGTGCCGCGCTTTGGCCGCCCCGGCCTCGCTGCCGAGTACCCTGGCCAGCTTGTCGAGCTGGCTCAACTGCCCTTGCCGCGCCAGTTCCTCCCACTGCGCGCTGTGCATCTTCGAGGAGGTGAAGACGACCTTCGTGCCACCCCGCACCGGAAGGAAATCGACTTGCGTCGTGATTTCGTAGGGAGCGACGTCGGGGATGAAGTCGATGCGGGTCCTCAATGCCAGCCGCGTGGGCGGCGTCACCTCCGTGAACACGTTGTGGGCTTCGCTCGTGGTCGGCATGCCCAGCTCCTTCAGCGCCTCGATCTGCTCCGGCGCGGTGGCTTGCATCTTGTAATCGAAGGTCCCGCCCGGCCGTAGGTCCAGTCTGCGGACCGTCGTGGTGAACCCCTCGGGCCCCCACCACGACTCGACGCCCTCCTTGGTGGTCCACAGGGCCCACATCCTCTCGACGGGCGCCTTGAACGTGCGCTCGATCGTGAAGGCTTGAGGCCGCAACCCGCGACCGAGGAGTCCGGCCAGCTTCTCGAACCCGGCGTTCCAGCCCTTCACGGCGCCCTCGCGGTACTCCGGCGGGACTCCGGTCACCGTGACGGTCATCCGTGTCCGCTTCCCGGCCACGGCGAACTTGACCGTGATCAGGAAGGATTTGTCCGGCGCGCCCGAGGCGAGCTCCCGGTAGGGCTTCACGACGTGGAATACCCCGTCCTGGGGATTCCGGTTCCCGTCGGGCTGCGGCATGTCGAACCGCACCCGCCCGCCTACCCGGACATCGTACTCCTGGATCACGAGGTCCAGCCCGGGCGCCGGGTTGAACCATTTCGCGAACTTCGCCGGGTTGGTCCAGTAGGACCACAGCGTCTTCGGGGACGCGTCGAAGATGCGTTCGACCTTCAAGTCCTTCGGCACTGCCTTCTTCTTGGGTGTACTCTTCTTCGTCATGAGGTGTGCTCCCCCTTTCCTTCCGTCATCGATTCTTCTCCAGGTGCTTGGCCAAGCGGTCGAAGCGGTCCTCCCACAGGACGCGGTAGCGGGTGAGCCAGCCAAAGGCCGCGCTCAGGGGTGCGGCGTCGAGCCGGCAGCGCCGGACGCGGCCCTCGGGCGACACCTTGATCAGCCCCGCATCCTCGAGCACCCGGAGGTGCTTCGAGATGGCGGGGAGGCTGACCTTGTGGGGCTCCGCGAGCTCGCCTACGGTGGCGTCCCCCCCGGAGAGCTGCTCTAGGATTGCGCGCCGGATGGGGTGGGCCAACGCCGCGAACACGGCGTCCAAATCCAGAGAGGCCATCTTTCGCTTAACCATCTGGTTAAGTGATAGGCGTCGTGCATATTTAACCCTTTGGTTAACTAACGCGACTCCATAAGGATGGCTGCACGAACGATTCGACACCCCCGAGGAACACGCGACCTCCTTCCGGCGGATTCATCGCCTAAGGTAAGAGTCTCACCGCGAAATGACTCCCAGGAAACCAAGAGGTCCAAGGAACACGCTCTTGATTCTAGTAATCTAGTTGTGTGATCTGTATGAGATTGCCGCAGGTGTCATCGAATATTGCAATGGTGGATCCAGTCACTTTGGTCGGCGCCATGGTAAATTCGACTCCAAGCGTTTTCAGTCTTGCATGCTCCTTTTGAATGTCCTGTACGAAAAATGAGGTTGCACGAATGCCTTGCTTGAAAAGAGCTTCCTAATACGCTTTCGCAGCTGGGTTGTCATTTGGCTCAAGAACCA
>DASQGG010000055.1 GCA_035632695.1 Thermoplasmata archaeon | reverse complement strand
CGGCAGGTCTGGTCGTCTTGCTGATCGTCGGTATTCCCGGAATCATCTACGTGGTCTGGTCCCTTCGAAAAGCCTGAGCGGTGTCGCCGGTTCGCACCCCACGATCAGTCCTCTCCCTGACCGGGGCGTTTTGCCCGGGTGTGCTAGGCGCGCAGGTCGCCGTGCTTCCGCCGTCATGGCTCGGTTCGAGAGGTGCTTGCCCGGTTGAGGACGCTCAAAGCCTCTACGGTCGCCCACTGGCTCGGCTCATGCAGGGGCTCCAGCATCAGGGGAAACATGACCCCCCGGTACTGATAGCCCGCGAGCGCCGAATCGAGGTCGGGGTGCGACGCCTCCAAGGCCCACGTCCCAGCCGGGGCCTGCTTGCGGCGAAGCCAGTTCAGCGCAGGGGCCAAACGAGGGTCCGCACCGTAGCCTAGCCGCGTCAGGATGCGAAGTCCCACGAGCACGTCGTAGAAGTAGTGGTTCGGGAAGTGAATCCGGAACCACGGCGGATAGCGCACACTCCCCTCGTTCATGAGGCGGTGTCCAAGGTAGAACTCCGCTCCTCGCTCGATCGATCGGCGCACGCGTTCGTCGCGACAGGCCTCGGGGATCTCGGCGAGGGCGGCGAGTCCCTCCCAGCCATCCAAGGTGCCCGTGCGCGAGGGAAAGCAATGCCACCCCCCGTCCCGTTTCTGGGTTCGGACGATCCAGTCGATCGACCGCTGCACGGCCGGATCCTTGAGGTAGCCGAACCGAATCAGCATCCTCACAGCGTTGCCCGTGACGCAGACCTCCCCGTTCCGTCCCGAGAGGTCTCCGTTCTTGCCCCATCGGTTCACAAGGAGTTGGGCGGTCCTGCGTATCCGAGGATTGGCCCGGGTCATGCCGAGGTCGGCCAGGACGATCGCGACCCAGTTGGTCACGATGTACTTGGGCTGGTAGAGATCTTCGGCGGCCGTGCCCGGCGTGACCCAGTGCCCGTCCGGCCACTGGGAATGCAGGAGAGCCGCAGCCCAGCCCGACCGGCCGATCGCTTGGGAGGCGGCGCGCACTTGGCGGTCCTCCGGGGATCGACCCTCGACTTCGACTAGGAACCGCGCCCGGACGCTGGGGTCGGACTTCGGTCCGGTGAGCCATCTTCGTATTCGGGGAGAGACGCGCATCGGCCCGGCGAACATCTCTTCACACTAATAAGGGTCCACGATTCCCGAATGGCTGCGAAGCGTCGTGCCCTTGTTCGCTCCGAAGGAGGAGGATCTTCTTCCACGCCCACCCCCCAGCCAAGCTCCCGGAACGAGCGCCAATTTCGTCATGCGGTTTCACCGAATCGAAATTGGGCCGATTTCAGAGACCCTCAAGCAGATTTCGTATCGGAAGGAGGGTCGGAAGTCCGGTCGCCCCTCGAACGGCCGGAAGGGCTATCCCCGGCCTCGTGTTGCAGCTGGCGGAGTGTGAAGGGATGCTATCGGCAAGCTCGGCGCCCCCGGCCGCGCTGCGAGCTGCGACTCGACGGCCCCAGCGGCGTTTCGTTCGGCTGGTCCTGCTGGGCGTGGTCCTGGAGCTCGCGGCGGCAGCGTTGGGCGGATTCCTTGGCCTACTCGAAGTCGCGCTGTTCGGAGCCGGCCCGGGTCCGAGTTGGCTTTCGGACCTGTTCTACCTCGAGATCCCCGCGGCATTCTTGAGCGGCTTCGGCGGGTTCCTCGTCCTCTATGGAGTCGCCCTGGGGATACGGGAATCCCTGTCGCATATCGCGCCATCCCGAGGCGGAGAAGGCCTCGAGACGCAGGGCCTGGGGGCCTCGACGGGTCCGACCCTGCCCGAGCCGTGGTGGAAGCGGTCCCCGTTCCGGTTCGCCCTGGTCGGCGCGATCCTCGTTCTGGTCGGCTTCGTCGTGGACTTCTCCGTGCTAACCCTGAGGTTCCTGCAGGTCTATTCTCCAGTCACGGCCGGATCGTTTACGGCGTACATCCAGCTGACGACCTCAGTGACGGTGGTCACCGGAGTTGTGCAAGTCTTGGGTGCCGTCCTGGCCAACTTGGGCATCGTGGCGACGCTGGACCGGACCGCGGACTTGACGCATTGATGAGGCAGCCGCCTCGCACCGAAACTTGGCTTGTGGCCGAAGCTGTGTGAGGAGCCCGATGAGCGAGCCGAGCGGGACCGCGATCCCCGGATCGGAGACCGTCGTTCAATCCCATGGTTCAAATAGACTGCCCCGTCTCCCTATGTCGATGGCCAAGAAGGAGAAGCGGATGACCCGGGCGGCGCGGAGACGCGCTCGGCGCGGGCACGTCAAGGGACCCGAGCACCGGATTA
>DASQGG010000054.1 GCA_035632695.1 Thermoplasmata archaeon | reverse complement strand
GGGCGACCCCATGTCCCTCGACGCCCATACCCTTTCGCCCAACGCGCAGCGTAAGCTAGCCGCTTCACCGCCAAAAGCAAGAACGGGCCTGAAGGGATTTCCGGGACCGCGGGAGCGTCCGCGCGGTCGGTTCGAACCCTTGACCTATCGGTGTCTCTCGACGTTCCGACAGGCGCGCCGATAAGAGCCGATCGCTCTACCTAGCTAAGCTACAGGCCCGCGCCGCGACCAAACGAACGCGCTTAGTTAAAGATTCCGCCGGAGGGCCGCAGGCCCGTCGCAATCCCGTCGGCCTCAGGGCGTGCGCAGGAGGCCCGTCCATGAGGCGACGCCCACGCGGTACCCCACGTTGACCTGGTACACCTGCAGGGAGAAGCGCCCCGCGACCGCGTTGGACAGGGAGGACGCGTTCACCGTGAAGTAGTCCCCCGTGTCCAGGACCCCGTCGTGATTCGCGTCCGTGAATCCGAGGACGGTGCCCCCACCTCCGAGACCCGCGGGCAGCGAGGCAACCACGGTGTCGTTTTGCACCAGGGTTGCGTTGAACAGGGAGAGGTTCAAGTTCAGGGTCGTGGATATGACGACGATCCGCGGCCCTACGGTCGTGTTCGCCTGGAGGATTAGGACCGTGGACGGCGGCGGGTTCAGGTTCTCCAAGTACCGGGGGACGAACACGATCGCCAAGAGGGCCATGAACACGAGGCCGGCTCCGAGCGAGGCGACCAGGAGCTTCGTAGCCTGGGGAGGCGGTCCGCGCTTCCTCTTGAACGCCGGCGGTTCGGGGGCCGTGGACTTGGGGATCTTCATCGGGCCTCACTCCACGAAGATCGCGGGCCGCCCGGGCACCGCATGGGCTGCCTTGTTCCCGGGATCCCATCGGCTCGGATCGTCGGCTGGGAACACCTCGACCCGGCATCCCAGCTCGGACGCCAAGAAGGGCGCGTTCTCCCGAAAGAGCGCCGCCTCATCCGCCACGGCGAACCGCGCCGCCTCCTCGGCCTTCGTGCGCCGCAGGTCGTCCGAGAGCTTCTTCGCGTACGCCGCGACCTCCGCCGCCCGTTCCCGCATCCCGGGTTCGGCGAGGGCACGCTCCATGAGGACGTTCATCGGGGCGGATCCCGCGCGCGCGAGATCGATCGCGAGCGCGCGCACGCGCACCTTCCACGCGGGCGCGACGTACAGCGCGAGGCGCTTCGGCCTGAGCCGGGTCACTTTGAGAATCTCTCGGACGTCGGAGAGCGTGGTTTGGAGCAACGCCTCACCGGCTTCCGCGGCGGGGTCGATCTCGGCCGGCACGGGCTCCGGGTACGCGGCACTCGAGACGAACCCCTCCTTGCCCATCCGATGCCAGACTTCCTCGCACACGTGCGGGGTGAAGGGGGCGAGGAGCTTCGTCTGGACGTCGATGAATCGTGCAAGCACGTCGGCGTGGGGTCGGCCGCCGCAACGCCGGAGGTACCAGGCCCAGGCAGCCTGGAGGTCGAAGTACCCCGCCCGGAACGCGGCCTTGTAGGTCATCGCCTCCATGGCCGTCACCGTCGACGCGGCCGCACGGCTCAAGGTGGACAGGAACCATGCATCGACCGCGTGACGGTCCGTCCGCGTCGCGTGCCGCTTCGTCGCGTACGCGTGCCAATCCTGGAGCCGTGTACGGATCGCGGCCGCGAACTCCCGATCGAGGTTCGGGTCGTCCACGCCATCGCCCGCGTTGGCCACGGTCGCGCGTAGGGTGTCCGCGCCCCACTCCCGGACGGCCTCGCGGATGTACACGGCGTTGCCGCGGGACTTGGACATCTTCATGCCCGCCATCTGGACCCATCCGTTCACGCCGAAGCCGCGGGGCCACAGCTCCGGGGGGAAGACCGCGGTGTGGTTGAACAGGCAGAACGTCATGTGGTTCTGGAGCAGGTCCTTCCCTGTGTTCCGGAGGTCGAAGGGGTACCAGTACGTGAACTCCCGTCGCATGCCCTCGACGACGTGGGCGGGCAGACCAAGATTCGCCGCCACGGAAGCGGCATCCCCGAGGCCCAGGAACACGTACTCGAAGAAGGCGTCATCGAGGCGGGACGCCCAGGCCACTTGGCTTCGCAGCGCCCCGTCCTGGAGCACGTGGGCGATCGTGTAGTACGCCATGTAGATCGTGGAATCCGAGAGGGACTCGATGACCCAGTGGTCGTCCCAGGGCAGCTTCGTCCCGAGTCCCTTGTGGTGGGCGCACGCCCAATCCTGGAGCCAGTCCACCACGTAGTCGAACTGCTTCCGAAGCCCATCCGGGTACAGGTTCATCCGGGACAGGGCGTCGTGGACCTTCGCCTTCCACGCGGGGTCGCCGTACGCCAGGAACCACTGGTCCTCGACGACCTTGACGATTGCGCGAGTCGTGCAGCGGCACACGACCTCCGCGCTCGGCTCGTAGAGCGTGTCCGCCTGGTGACTCGCGAGGAGCTCGTTGCGGATCTCCTCCTTCGCGATCTCGACGCGCATGCCCGCGTAGGACCCGCAGTTCTCGTTCATCACGCCCTGGTAGAACCCGGACTTGTAGACCTCCGCCTTCGCCGCGGCGAGCTTCTCCGTCTCCCGCTGCCGCCGAATCCCCATGCGCTCGACGACCTCCTTGGCGGGGAGGGCCCCGAAGCCCGGCGTTTTGATGATCGGGACGGGCTGGATCGCGCGGATCCGCTCCTTGTCCAGGCCGTACCGGTCCAGGAGGACATCGTCCCCCTGGACCTCTCGCAGGGCGACGTAGTCGTCCGGAGCGTCCGAAGGGACGCTGGTGACGATCCCGGTCCCGCGGCCCTGGTCGATGAAGGAGCCCGGCAGCACGGGGACCGCTCGGTTGATCATGGGCGCGATGCCCTCCTTCCCCACGAGGTCGGCGCCGCGGATCGTGGACTCGCGGAGGACCCTCTTCCCTTGCTCGGCCAGCTTGGTCGCGGCCTGGTCGTTCAGGACCCACCGCTCCCCGTCGACGGACGCGACCACGTACGGGGAGTCGGGGTCGACCCAGATGTTCGTCTGGCCAAAGACGGTCTCCGGTCGGACGGTCGCCGCGACCAGGACCCGACCGTCCGAGAGGGGGAACTTGAGCAGGGTGAAGGCTTGCGGGGTCACCCCCTCGCCCTCGAGTCGGTCGTGGTCCCCGATGGGCGCTTGGTCCTTGGGGCACCAGATCACGGGGTGCTTGTCGATCTTCACGTAGCCGCCCTCCTTGAGGCGGCGGAACTGCCACTTCACGAACGCGTCGTACGGCGGGTTGAGGTCCGTCGTGATGAAGGAACGCCGCCAGTCGATCGCGGAGCCGAGGCTCCGGAGGTCCTCGATGGTCGCGTTCGGGAAGACCTCAATCCAGTGCATGGGGTCCGCGAACTTGGGAATCTCCGCACGGGGCACGCCCATCTGCTCGAGGATCCGGATCTGCCCGGGCTCGCCCTCGGCCACGCGCTTCGCCGCCCCCAGGATCGGGAGCCCCGTGCAGTGGAACGCCTGCGGATGCAGGACGTTGTAGCCGCGCATGCGCCGGAATCGGGACTGGAACTCGGCCCGAAGGAACGACACGCCGAACCCGAGGTGCTGGTACCCCGACATGTACGGGTAGGGGACATTGGAGAACCATTTGGGCCGTCCTGGCTGTGCGGAGGCTTCGAAGAGGTGGGCCTCCTCCCACGCGGCCTGCCACTTCCGCTCGATGGTCGCTAGGTCCACGCGGGTCGACGGCCGAACGCGTCGCGGACGGTTCGATGCGACCGGGCGGCGTACTCGGCGCCTGCGTGCGCGCGAGCGCGCCTTTTGTGTGACACGCCGTGCACGACCGTGGGTTCGGCCGCGCAACGTGGACCGCCTAGGGGCACGGACCTTCCCGCGGACGGCGCGGCGTGCCATCCGCTTTGGAACGCGCGGACGGGTCTTCCGAGTCGGGGGGCGAGACCTCCGTTTCCGTTGGACCGCTCGAAGGCGGACGCGCCGAGCGCGGGGTCGCCCCGAGGACCCGCCCCGCCTCCGCTTCGCCACGGGCGCCGGAACGGACGCCCGTCGTAAAGCTTTTCGTAGCCGCGAAGCACGCTCCCATCCGGGGGCGACGCTGCGTCGCGAATCTCGGTTTGCATCGCGTGCGCCCGATAAAAGTCCCGACGTCAACCCGAGCGCGCCGCGGGGGCGTGATGGAGGGACTGTCATACGTCGTATGACACTTGACAAAACGTATTTATAAAGTCCCCCAGGATACCGCCCACAACACGCCAAAATCATGCGGGGAGAGACGGTGTGACTCGCGTCATACCGACCGCGTGAATGGGACGGTGCGGGATGGACGACAACGAGCGGATCACACTGCGGCTCGAGAAGGAGAACCTCGAGCTGATCGACGCGTTCTTGAAAGAGAACAAGTCGTACGACAGCCGCTCCCAGCTCGTCCGTGACGCCGTCCAGTCGTTCAACCAGAGCCTCCGGGGCGAGGGGAACACGGTGTCCCTGCACGTCCCGAGGTACTACCTGGACCTGATCGACCGCCTCGTGGGCGACGGGTACTTCCTGAGTCGGGAGCACGCGATCGTCCGCAGCATCGAGGAGTGGTTCACGCGGGAGCGGGTCAAGGAGATCCAGGACCACCGCAAGGAGATCGACAAGACGACGGGCAAGGTGGTCTCCGTCTCCGACGGCGCGAAGGACGGCGTCATCCCCCCATGAGCGAGGCGTGTCGGAAGCTGGAAGGGAACCCCGCAAGGCAGACAAAGGATGGGATGGGAACGGTCATGAAGGGATGGGATGCACACCTTCGGACGCGGGGAACCCCTCCGGCCTCCCTCGAGCCATCGAGGGACGTGCGCGAGGCGGAGGCTAGGTGAATGATACCCCGAGACTACGTCGACGAGGTCATCAACGGACTGTTTGAGGACGCCGTCGACCCGAAGATCAGCGTTGTCGGCGTCGGCGGCGCAGGCGGCAACGTGGTGAGCGCGCTTTACGATCGCGACATGAAGGGCGTCGAGACCGTGGCGGTCAACACGGACCCCGCGGGGCTGTCGAAGTCCGAGGCGGACTTCAAGGTCCTGCTGAGCCACGTCGACGGCGAGGACCGGCTTGCCGCGGCGCGGACGGCCGCGGAAGGCTCCGAGGCGAACCTCAAAGAGACCCTGTCCTCGGACATCGTCTTCGTCGTCGCGGGCATGGGCGGTGCCGCCGGGACGGGCGCCGCGCCCATCGTGGCCCGCGCTGCGCGCGCGAACGGCGCCGTGACCATCGCGGTGGGCATCATCCCCTTCGACGCGGAGGGCCGCGGCGAGGTCGCGAAGGCGGGCCTCGACGAGCTCCGTGCGGAGGCGGACAGCCTGATCGTCGTGGACAACAACTCCCTGAACAAGTTCGCGGACCAGCTGTCCTTCAACGAGGCGCTCCAAGTGGTCAACTACATGGTCGCGGCCATCGTGGAAGGCGTCGTCGACCACCTGGCCAAGTCCTTCCTGTCCACGGTCGCCGAGGAGGTCGAGACCGTGGCCAAGGAGATCGAGGAACAGAACAACCACGCGGTCCACATGGAGGTCCAGCCCCCGGAGACCGTCCAGGCAGCCTGGGACATCGACCCCGTGGCGTTCGACGCGAACGGATTCATCGGGCTCCGCTGAGCCCCACTTTACCAAATTACGTAACTCCTCCCCCCAACACGCCCACCCGCGAGGGCATCGGGCGACCGACGCCGCAAGGCGTCGGGCGGCCCTCGCGACCCTTTCTTTCCGCCGACGGGAGGGCGGGAAGCTTCTTGCGACGACGCGCGGTACCACATGCCATGGTCGCGTTCTCCGCGTCGCTCTCGGTCTCCACAAGGAAAGGCCCGCAGGCGACCGACATCACCCGCGAGGTCACGGCCGCGGTCGTGAAGTCCCGCATCCGATCGGGCCTTGCGTGCATCTTCACCCCGAGCAGCACGTCCGCGATCCTGACAAACGAGTTCGAACCGGGCCTCATGGAGGAGGACATCCCTGCGGCCTTGGAGCGCCTCTTCCCCGAGGAGCTGGAGTACGGACACGAGAAGCGGTGGGGCGACGGGAACGGGCACAGCCACGTGCGCGCGACCTTCCTCGGGCCGAGCCTGACGATCCCAGTCGTCGACGGCGCGCTCGCCCTCGGCAGGTGGCAGCAGGTCGTCCTCCTGGAGCTGGACAACAAGCCACGGCGGCGCGAGGTGCTCGTCCAGATCGTCGGCGAGTCGTGACCCGGCCCGGCAATCTTTAAGTCCCCCGCGCGGGTGGCGTCCCCGAGGCCGGGACCATCCCGCGGGACATCCAGAGCGAGAACGCGAACCACTCGTACCGGCTGAACAAGGTCGGCGTCACCGGGGTCGAGAAGCCCGTGCAGGTGCGCCGCCGGGGTCGCAACCTCACCCTCACGACGTCCATCGACGTGTTCGTAGACCTGCCGCCGAAGCAGAAGGGCTCCCACCTGTCCCGGAACCTCGAGGTGATCAACGAACTCGTGGACCGTTCCGTGCGCGAGCCCGTGGGGAGCCTGGAGGAGCTCACGGAGACGGTCGCGCGGCAGCTCTTGAAGAAGCACGAGTACGCGACGACGTCGGAGGTCTGGGCCCGAGCCGACTACTTCCTGGAGCGGCGGTCCCCCTGGGGCCACACGTCCATGGAACCGTACCATCTGGTCGCCCGCACGAACGCGTGTCGCGGATCCGCGAGCGTGGAGCGGTCCATCGGCGTCGAGGTCGTCGGCATGACCGCGTGCCCGTGCGCCATGGAGATGGTCCGCGATCGGCTCGTCAAGGAGCATCCCGAGATCAAGGCGTGGCCCGACGACATCCCGTTCGTCACCCACAACCAGCGGAACCGCACGACCCTAATCCTCCAGGAGCCGGACGGCGTCGACATCGAGGCGGACGACCTCATCGACATCGTCGAGGCATCCATGTCCGCACCCACGTACGGTCTGCTCAAGCGGCCGGATGAGGGCCGCCTGGTCGAGCTCGCCCATGCGAACCCGCGCTTCGTCGAGGATGTCGCACGCGAGGTGCTGGATCGGCTCCTGGCGAAGTACCCGACCATGCCGGACACCGCGTGGGTGCGCGTGAAGTCCGAGGCCGAGGAGTCGATCCACAAGCACAACGCGCTCGCGGAACGGGCCGCCACGTTCGCCGAACTCCGAGCGCCGTAATCTCGACCTGTCGCGGAAGCGGGCAGGCCAGGCGCGTGGGAAACCTCTTCGGCTCGAACAGCCATCTCGCCGCCATGGTCCTCCCGGCCTTGTGCCACGTGTGCAGCCGTCCCACGGTGTTGACGTGCGTGGCCTGCGGCCGCCCCGTGTGCGACGCCCACCAGGGAATGGACGGGGTCTGCGTCGCATGCCGTACCGGCCGGCGGTCGCGGCCCGGAGTTCGAGGCTGACTCAGAGGACTCGCTTCGCGTCTTCCTTCCCGATGTCGAGGGCCTTGAGCGCGTACGTGAGCGCCTTCGCGCGGATCATGTCCCGCGTCTTGTCGTCCAGGAACTGCTGCATGGCCACGGGCGCCTTCCGCGCATAGTTGATCGCGAACTCGGACCAGTAGAACGGCGCGTTGTCCTCGTCGAGCGCCGCGGCCTTGTTGTAGTGCTCCTCTGCCTCGTTGAACCGGCCGAGGTCCACGCAGAAGGACGCGAGCGCGTCGTGGTACTGGGGGTTCTCCGGGTCCAGCTCGATGGCCTTCTTGTACAGCCCGAGGATCTCCTCCGCCTCCACCTTGGGGACGCCGAGCGCGGACTCCGCCTTGCCGAAGAAGGCGACCGCGTTCTTCGGGTCCTCCTTGCACGCCTTGTCGAAGTGCTTGAAGGCGGCATCGTAGTCGAGGGCGCTCAGGGCTTGCTCTCCCGCGGCGATCGCTTCCTCGGCGGAGGGCATGGGAACCGACCGCGGAACGCCGGGGATGCCTGATAAACCTTCCTGGGGGATTCTCACGCGAGGTCGACGCTGCGGCGCCCTCGCGCTTCGCGCCTCAGACGATGGTCTTGTGGTTCCGAAGCCAGTCCAGATCGCTGAGGTACAGCTCGCGGATGTCCGAGATCCCTTCGAGGGCCATGATCACTCGTTCGAGGCCGAGACCCCAGGCGAGGACCGGGGTCTCGATCCCGAGAGGCTTCGTGACCTCGGGGCGGAAGATCCCGCTGCCTCCCAGCTCCATCCAGCGCCCGTCGGGCAGCTGTACCTCGGGCTCCATGCTCGGCTCCGTGTACGGGAAGTAGCCGGGCCGGAACTTGGAGCCCAGGAACCCGAGCCGCCGGTAGAACTCCTCGATGATCCCGATGAGCTGGGCGAGGTTCGCGCCTTCCTCCATGACGACGCCCTCGACCTGATGGAACTCGGGGAGGTGCTTCCAGTCGATCGCGTCCCGGCGGAAGTTCCGGCCGATGATGAACGCCTTCTGCGGGGGCTTCGGATGGTCGGCGAGCCAGCGAATCGTGATCGCGGTCGTGTGGGACCGAAGCAGGGCGCGCTCCGCCTCCCTCCGCTCCCAGGCGTACCGCCACCCCTTGCTCCCCGTGCCGCCGCCCGTCTCGTGGGCTTCGGCCACGCGCCGGACGACCGCGTCTTCGGGCAGTGCGACGGTCCGCGGCTTTGACAGATAGAAACTGTCGAGCTGGTCGCGGGCCGGATGGTCCTGGGGCTGGAAGAGCGCGTCGTAGTTCCAGAACGCGCTCTGCACGTAGTCCCCGTCGATCTCCGTGAAGCCCATCTCTAGGAAGATACGACGTATCTTCTCCAGGTAGGCTCCCAGGACGTGCCGCTTCCCCGGCCAGACGGTCGGCGCGAAGGCTCGCGTATCGTACCGGCGAAAGTCCACCCCGCGCCACTTCCCGTCCCGGAGCAGGTCCGTGGTCAGGAGCGTGGCTTCGGGCTTCAGCTCGATCCCAGCGGCGAGGACCTTCTCCCCTGCGGGCGTGAGGCGAATCTCGCGACGGACCGCCTCCCGTTCCCGGACGAGGTCCTGGCGGGACCTCAGGTCCTTGAGGACCTTGGGGTCGGCGGCGTCCTCGGGGATCTCGCCCTTCGCCATGCGGGCCAGGAGTTCCTCGTCGGGCGCGCGACCGTTCGCCGCGGCGCGGCCCTCCGCCGTGGCCACGAGCTGGCTCCCCTCGGGCGCCTTCTCGACGTTCGCCCACCCCTTGCGTCGCAGCCACCCCAGGGCGATCGCGAGTTGCGCCTCGTTGAATCGGCAGGCGGCCTGCAACTTGGGGACGGGCATCCGCCCCTTCGCCCTCAGGAGGGCTCGGAGCGCCCGGCGCTCGGGCAGCGGCGTGCGCGCGACCGATCTGTCCCGGAGTCCGTACGAGCGGACGACGCGCTCCTTCATCGTCACAAGGCCCTTCGCCTGGAGCCAGGAGGCTGCGTTCATGACCTCCACGAGCTCCTTGAACTTTCCCTTGGAACGAATCTCCTCAGGGGACGCACTCCCTCGATCCCTCAGCGTCAGCAGGACTCGCTTCTCGAGGTAGCTGAGCTCGGACGCCACGTCGCGGGGCATTTCGCCGCCGGATGGGACCCGTTCGTATATGCTTTTCCCGGTTTGAGGAGAGGAAGACGCGGTCTCGCCGCACGGGCTGCCGCCCTGCGGAAAGAGCAACGTTCCTGGCGCCGCGGCGCGCCACTCTCAAAGGTGAGAACTACGTCACGGCCCTTATAAGCGAAATCAGGGCATCGACGCGGACAGTGAACCAGGTCTCTCGCCGTCCGGGACGAGCGGAAGCCCGCCGGGGGCCCGGCCATGGGTGACACGCGGTTCCCCACGAACTACGCGATCCTGCTGGCGGGTCCGCCCGGGGTCGGGAAGTTCGAGTACATGGTCGCCCAGGCCCGCGAGGCCCTCCGCGCCGGG
>DASQGG010000053.1 GCA_035632695.1 Thermoplasmata archaeon | reverse complement strand
GGAAGGAACGGCGCGAGGCGGCGCGCGTCATCGAGGCGCTGTGGGCCGAACGCAACCGGGAACGCGTGGCGGCCCGCCGCCGCCAGCATCGACTCGAAGTGGAGCTCACCATGCTGCGGCGACTCATCGACCGTCTGCCTCGCAAGCCCGTGCACCCGCTCTGCACGGAGCACTGCCAGTTCCCATACCAGCAGCACTCGAACCGCAGCCTCAGGGAGCGCGTCGAGAAGCTCACGCGAGAGCGGAACGCCCTCGCGCGTCACGACGCGGACGATGGCCAGGAGATTCTCCGGCTGCGCCGCCAGCTGGCCAGGCTCATGCGGCCGCCGGCGGCCGCGGCGGCCGTGGCCGTGACCGTGGCCACGGAGGCCGCGCCGCCGCAGCCGGAGCCGGGGAACGGTGAAGGGCCGTGAGCGACGTCGTCCAGCCTCCGCCGGGCCGGCAGACCTACGACCGCCTGCTCATGCACTGTCGCTACAAGCGCGGAATCATCCTGTCGGGAGAGTGGGACAACTGGACCGCGGTGACCGGTGCGGAGGGCTCCGGGAAGTCCACGTTGGCCATCACGGCCGCCGCCTACACGGACCCCACGTTCATCCGGCACTGGCAGGAGCGCATCGCCTACACGGCCGAGGAGTTCACGGCCATCGTGGAGTTCTTGGTCGACCGAAAGAAGCGCGCGATGTCCGTGATTCTGGACGAGGCCATGGAGGCGTGGTTCTCCCAGGAGTGGGCCACGGCCGTGCAGCGCGCCCTGACCAAGCTGTCGGTGCAAATCCGGTACGCGGGACTGGATGTCTACCTGTGCTCGCCGACCCTGAAGATGCTCGGAGCCGGCGCGGTGCGGCGCTGCCGTGATTGGTTCTATTGCGAACTCAAGGGCGGACTCGAACGCGGATTCTGCACGGTCTACCGGGCGGTCGAGAACCCGTTCCAGAAGTTCCGAACCACGTACTTCGCGCCCATGTTCTACCACCGATTCGAACCGTTGCCGCCGTGGCTGTACGAGAAGTATAAAGTGTTCAAGATTAAAGAGGCACGCGAACGACTGGCGGACTACGCGGCCATCGCGCGAGGTGAGCAGCCGGCGCGGAAGGCGAAGCCGCCGACGCCCACGGCGCCCGTGGTGAGCGACGGCGACCGCATCGCCGCGGTCGTGGAGCAGGTCCTCGGTCGGGGCGACCTGCTCAAGCTTCGCAACGAGCGCGGAACGATTTCCGCGGAGGTCCTGGCCGCCTACTTCCCCGACCTGGGTCGCGACCGCAGCCGAGTCGCGGCGCAGGTGCTGCGCGAGCGGCTCAAGACACTGCCTCAGGTGCGGCACGAGGAAGTTGTGAAGGAGCGCAAGGAGGATGGGGCGTGAGTGGGGACGAGTTCGCGGCCCTGGCGGCCGCGAGAACGGACGGGGAACTGGAGACGGCGAGGCAACACCTCCTGGACGCGTACAAGCAGCGCGTCCTCACCGTCTACAGGCAGCGGCGACGGGAGCTGCACCGGAAGTCGAAGGGGAAGCAGGGGACCGAGGAGCAAACTCTCCAATCGGAGACTTTGTCGAGCGCGGAGCCGCCGGAGGCGGAGGAGACGAAGCCGATGCAGGGGGCGCCGGCGTGAGGATGTTCGTGCCCGACACGACCACGGAGGGCGCGCGCCGCGGCTTCGGCTTCTGCGTCGCCTGCGGCGGCTTCGCCCAGGACCACTTCCTGGCCTTCCGCGGCGATGCCCTCGTGGTCGCCTGCCCCGGCAGGCCCTACGGCAGCCACGACCACGGTCCTCGCACGTGTTTCTTCATCGCGAACGAGGCGTTGATGCTGGAGGAGTCGCACGAGTCCGAGCCGGACGAGGACGAGGACGTCGACCCGGACCCGTTCCGGGAGGAGGTCCCATGACCGCGCTCCCGCGCTGCCCGCGCTGCGGCGGACCCGCGATGCACCCGCGGGGCCTGAACGGCGAGCGCGACCCCAGGCTCTGCTGCGCTGAGTGCGGCAGGTGGACGAGCCGCTGCTCACCGGCATGCCGGCCGCGGAAGCAGCCGCGGCTCGAACTGTACGCGGAGGCGAGGACGTGAAAATCGGGGGAGAGGCGACCACGCGGGCCACCTCATCCGGAGGAGGCTGGGGTGGCGGCGGGGCCGCGGGCGGTCAGTTCCGCCGCCTTCAGCATGGCCGCCAGCTCCGACTGCATCTCCTTCGGCTTCTCCTCCATGAGCCGCATGAATACCTGGATGGCGTCGCGGACCGGGCTCTTCATCGGCACCGCGTCCACGCTCCCCGGGAATGCGCCCACAGGCACCATCGGGCGGAGCCGCTCGTCCTGGAAGTCGAGCACATCCACCTTGACCTCTTCGGGCGCCTTGACCCCGGCCGCCTGGAACGCAGTCGCCTTCGCGTCCTCGCTGACCAGGTGGGCGTAGCGCGCCAGCATCTGGCTACCTGGCGCCCAGCCCATCAAGACCTTCACATGCGCCTCGGACGCCCCACCCGCCAGGAGATGCGTGCAGCGGCTGTGGCGCAGCGTGTGCGGATGAACCCGCTTCGCCTTGCCGTCAGAGCCGAGGATGCGGGCGCGGTGGGCGGCCTCCGACACGATGCCCCATCCGCCCGTGCGCGTGATGGCCTTGCCGGTGGCGGCGCTGGGGAAGAGGGGCGCGTCGGGGCTCGGGTCGGGGTGAATCTTCAGCCAGGCCTCCATGATGGGCGCTGTGGAGATGAGGAAGCCCAGGTGTTCCTCGCCTCGCTCCTTCACGACCCAGAAGCGGACCACGAAGTAGCCGGGGGTGCCGTTCTCGGGCGGCTTCCACTTCACGTCGCCCCGCGTGAGCACGCAGCCCTCGGCGACGCGCACGCCACACTCATAGAGGAGAGCGATGAAGGCGCGGTTGCGGGTGGGGCCGGCCGCGTCGATGAGTGTCTTGACCTCGGACACGGTCAGGATTTCGTCTGGTTGCAGTTTCTTCTCCCGTTGCTTGATGCGCGCGCGCTTCGCCAGCGTGTCCATGTCGAACCGCGTGAGGAACATGCGCAGGATGGCGGCGTAGTGCTTCCCGCTGTCCATCGCGCGCAGCTTGGTCATCAGCGACTTGAGCCGGTTCTCCGTGAGTTCGCCGAGCGAACATCCTGCCCAGTTCTCCAGCGCGTTCAGCACCTCCACGTAGTGCGCGCGCGTCCGAGGATTGCGACTGGCCACGGTCTCCATGAAGTCGTCGATGCTCGGCGTCGTCGTCTCCACCCGGACCGGACATGGAGGAGGGGCTACTTGAATGTGTTTAGTGTTCGCAGTAGACAGTTAATAGATTTTGGTCTGGTCATCGAGACGGAGCCGCATCGGGGAGCCCCAGACCAGCACGAGCGCGACCACCACAAGCAGGATGCCGACGACCATGGCGCCGATGAACGGCAGGCTGGCGTCGGGCAGCAGGTACACGCCCAAGCCGCCCAGGAACAGGACCGCGACGCCGAGGCCTCCGAGACGCAGACTGAGCTTCCCCCTGCGTCGAGCCGCCTCCTGCTCTTCGCGCGCCCGGTCCGCCGCCGTGGGCCGCGGCCGTTCCATCGGCCCGAGAACGGACCCCCGGTTATTTGACCTCTCCTGCCTCCCGGGCTCTTTACGCAAACACCAAGTAGACCCCGCGGAATCCACCGTGCGTGGCGTCCAAGCGCGACCTTCTCTCCATGCTGGACCTCGAGACTGACCTGGTCGCGACCCTCGAACTCGCGGCGAGCCTCAAGAACCGGACGAAGGCCGGCGAGCCCTACGAGCCGTTGCGGGGCAAGAGCCTGGCGATGATCTTCGAGAAGGCCTCGACCCGGACGCGCGTCTCCTTCGAGGTCGGAATGACCCAGCTGGGCGGCCACGCCCTGTTCCTTTCTCCCAACGACCTGCAGGTCGGTCGGGGGGAGACCATCGCGGACACCGCGCGGGTCCTGAGCCGGTTCGTGGACGGCATCCTGTACCGCGCCTTCAAGAGCGAAAACGTGCGGGAGCTCGCGCGCCATGCGACCGTGCCCGTGATCAACGGCCTCGACGACAAGGAGCATCCCTGCCAGATCGTCGCGGACCTCATGACGATCCACGAGCAGAGGGGGGAGCTGAAGGGGCTCAAGCTCGCCTACGTGGGCGACGGGAATAACGTGTGCAACAGCCTCCTAATCGGATGCGCAGAGGTGGGCATGCACATGACCGCCGGGGTGCCCAAAGGATACGAGCCGGACCCCGGCCTCTTGGCGGCGGCACGCCGAATCGCCGCGGGCAAGGAAGCCCGCATTGAGGTCGTGCACGACCCGTTCGCGGCCGTGAGGGACGCGGACGTCCTCTACACAGACGTCTGGGTCTCCATGGGCATGGAGAAGGAGCGGGAGGAGCGGGAACGTATCTTCCTCCCGTACCAGGTCAACGCGAAACTCGTTGCCGCGGCGAAGCCGGACGCAATGGTCATGCACTGCCTCCCTGCGCACCGCGGGCTCGAAATCACGGACGACGTCGTGGACGGGAAGCAGAGTATCGTCTTCGACCAGGCGGAGAACCGGCTCCACGCGCAGAAGGCGATCTTGGTACGATTCCTGGGCGGCGAGTAGCCATCGCGCGGGGAAGCCGTAAATAGGGCGTCTCTCTTGCTCGCCCGGATGGCGGCTCCGGTGCCCGCAACGCGGTCCACGGTGACCTTTCATCCGGCGCGAGGCTACTTTCGGCGGGGCATCTCGCGCAAGAATCTCCGGATCCTCGGAATCGCCATCATCGCCCTGGCGTTGGTCGCTGCCCTCCTCTTTCCTGCCCAGGCCGCGACCGCCGTCCAGCTCCCTTGGTATGCCCTTCTGTCCACCCTGCGCATGTTCCTGGCGTTCTTCCTCTCGCTCGCCTTCGCGATCAGCTACGGCTCGGCCGCGGCCTCGAGCCGACGCGCCGGCGAGATTCTGATCCCCATCCTTGACATCCTCCAGTCCGTCCCCATCCTGGGCTTCTTCCCCGTCGTGCTCCTGGTCTTCGTGGACGCGTTCCCCAGCGGCAGCCCCTTCGGGAAGGAGTTCGCGATCATCTTCCTAATTTTCACGAGCATGTCCTGGAACATGGCGTTCGCCGTGTATGAAACGCTCACGACGTTGCCCCACGACCTCGAGGACTCCGCGGCGGTCTTCGGCGTCAAGGGGTGGCTCCGGTTCAGGCGTCTCGCCTTCCCGGCCACGATTCCCAAGCTCGTCTACAACTCCATCCTCTCCTGGACCGTGGGCTGGTTCTACTTGGTCGCGAGCGAGGCGTTCCAGGCCGCGGCGGGAAATGTCACAACGACATACTCCGAGCCCGGAATCGGTTCGTACCTGTACTTCGCGGGCCAAGCCGGCAATCTCACGGCGATTCTCCTCGGGCTCGCCACACTCACGATCGTGGTCCTCATCCTCGACGTGTTCATGTGGAGGCCGTTGAGCGCATGGGCGGAGCGGTTCAAGGTCGAGCTCACGGCGGGCGGCGAGGTCTCGCGCGCACCCGCCCCGTACGAGCGGCTGCGATGGATTCCGCGACTCCCGCGCCTGAGAGCGGCGGCGGCCACCCGCCTCAAGACTTTGGTCCAATCGGTTGAACGGGTCGGGTCGCCTCTGGAGCGCTTCTACACGGAACACCCTCGCGTGTTTCGAACCATCCGCCGCGTGGACGCCGCCATGTTCCTGGTCATCTTCCTCCTCGTGGTCGCGGTAGGCGCCGTGAACGTGGTGGCACTGTTCCACGCAGGACCTCCGGCCGTCGCGAACGCCATCCCCAACGCGGTGATCCATTCCCTCGGACGGCTCGCGCTCGCGTACCTTGTGGCGCTCGCCTGGACGATTCCCACCGCCGCCTGGCTCGTCCACAACGCGAGGGCCTCCAAGTTCCTCACGCCGGTCATCGAGGTGGTTGCCTCCGTGCCGGCGACCGCACTGTTCCCCCTGATCATCGCGTTTGCCATCCTCGCCGCGGGTGCCTTCGGGCTTGCCGCCGAGCTCGCGGCCTTCCTGGTCTCCCTGTTCGCCATGCAATGGTACATCCTGTTCAACGTGATCGCCGGCATGAAGTCCATTCCGGGGGATCTGATGGAGGCCTCGAAAGTCTTCGGGCTCCACGGCTGGGCGTACTGGAGGCGCGTCCTCCTTCCCGCGGTGATTCCGTCCCTGCTCACAGGAAGCATCACGGCCTGGGGTGCGGGTTGGAATGCGCTCATCGTGGCCGAATACATCTCCTATGGAAACCAGACGTTCACGGTGACCGGCGTCGGCGAGTTGATTTCCGCGGCCACGTACGCCCCGCCGTCGCCGGGGGCCTCGGAGCAGCTCGCCCTCGCGATCCTCGCGCTGATCGTCGTCGTCCTTGTCATGAACAAGCTTTTGTGGCGCCCCCTCATCAAGAGGGCATCGCATCGATTCCGGATGGAGATCCAGTGAGCGGGGTTCCGATCCTCCAGGTGGATTCCGTCTCGAAGTCCTACTTCGAGAACGGCAAGGAGTTCAAGGTGCTCGTGGACATCAACTTCGAGGTCCGGGATCGGGACTTCGTGTGCCTCGTGGGCCCCTCCGGCTGCGGGAAGTCCACCCTGCTGCGCGAGATCGTGGGACTTGACAAGCCCACCCAGGGAAGGATCCTCTTCCAGGGGCAGCCGGTCACCGCCGAGAATCCGCGGATCTCCATGGTCTTTCAGTCCTTCGCCCTGTTCCCCTGGCTCACGGTCGCGCAGAACGTGCAGCTGGGGCTCGAGGCGCACAAGGTGCCACTCGAGGAGCAACAGGCCAAGGCGAAGAAATACATCGAAGCGGTCGGCCTCGCGGGATTCGAAAACGCGTACCCTCGAGAGCTGAGCGGCGGGATGAAGCAGCGCGTCGGCTTGGCGCGAGCCCTCGCGATGGACCCCATTCTGCTGTGCATGGACGAGCCGTTTTCGGCCCTGGATGCGCTCACGGCGCAGAACCTCCGCGACGAGATCCTCCAGCTCTGGCAGAACCCCGACCTGCCCCCGTCTGCCATCGTCATGGTGACCCACAGCATCGACGAGGCGGTGCACCTGGCCGACCAAGTCGTCGTCCTGTCGTCCCGGCCCGGCCGCATCGTCAAAATCGAAGAGATCGACCTCCCGCGCCCGCGGAACCGGAAAGAACCCGAATTCTACGGGTGGGTGGACGAGATCTACTCGCTAATCGTATAGGGGGGACCCAAGGTGCCAAATAGTCATGAGAAGAATCAACCGCCGAAGCCTT
>DASQGG010000052.1 GCA_035632695.1 Thermoplasmata archaeon | reverse complement strand
ACCATCTGGGAGAGCCCGCGCAGCCCCGCGGAGAGGGCCTTCCCGAGGACGAGCGCGGATCGCGGCGTCGGCGTGGCCATGAACTTCTGGAGGATCCCCAGGTCCCGTTCCCAAATCGCGGCGATGCCGTAGAAGATGGCCACGAAGAGGACGCTCTGGGCCAGGATGCCTGGTGCGATGAAGTTGAGGTACGGGATGTTGCCCGTGTTGAAGGCGCGCGCCGCGGTGACCACCTCGCCGAAGATGACGAGCCAGAGGACGGGCTGGACGGCGCGGGTCAGCAGCTCCGTGGGATCGTGCCGAAGTTTCTGGGCTTCCATCTGGACGAGGGCGGTCGTCTTCCTCACGTAGTCCGCGAGCGCCTTGGGGATCCGGACGACGCGCTCGACGAAGCGCGGCGCCTCGATGTCACCCAAGTCGACGTGCGGTTCGCCGTACCCTGGACGTGTCACGGTAGTTGCCTCCGGAGTCGAGTTCGCCCCCGGTGTAGTGGGCGAAGACATCGTCGAACGTCACGTGGTTCCCCCCGAGCTCGGCGGAGACCGTCTTCTCGAGCTCCGCGGGGCTTCCCTCCGCCGCGATCTTTCCATTGTGCATGATCGCGACGCGGTCACAGAGGCTCTCCGCCTCCTCCATGTAGTGGGTGGTCCTGAGGATCGTCATGCCGAATTCCGTGCGGAGGCGGCGGATGTAGTCCCAGACCGCGCGGCGCGCGAGCGGGTCGAGACCCACGGTCGGCTCGTCTAGGAAGAGGACCTTGGGACGGTGGATCATGGACTGCGCGATCTCCAGGCGTCGGATCATGCCGCCGGAGTACGTCTTCACGAGCCGATCCGCGGCGTCGGAGAGTCCCATGATCCCGAGGGCCTCGTGAATCCGCTCCCGCACCTGGTCCCGCGGCAGATCGTAGAGGCGGGCGAAGACCAGGAGGTTCTCGAAGCCTGTGAGGCTGCCGTCCGCGGAGAGGATCTGGGACACGTAGCCGATGGAGCGACGGACGTCGTTGGGCCGGCGCAGGATGTCGAAGCCCGCGACGCGCGCGGTCCCCGACGTCGGGGGGAGCAGTGTGGTGAGCATCTTGATCACCGTCGTCTTGCCCGCGCCGTTCGGCCCGAGCAGACCGAAGACCTCCCCCCCGTCCACGGCCAGGGTGAAGCGGTCCACCGCCGTGAGTTCTCCGAACCGCCGGGTCAGGTCTTCCGTCTCCAGGACGTGCGTGGGTCATCCCTCCCGGGAGTCCGACGGCCGCGGCCTCGGGAGGAACACAGGCCGGAGGGATTGCATCGCGCGGGCGATGTCGCCGCGCTCCGCGATGGGGAGGGTTGTGAGGACCTCCGCGAGCCGAGATTGGGCGCCCGCCCGAGCGGTCCGGACTAGGTCCTTGCCCAGGTTGGTGAGATGGAGCAAGACGCGCCGCCGATCCTCGGGGGACTCCTCCCGCCGCACGAGATCGCGGCTCACGAGCCCGTCCACGAGACGAGACATCGCCGGGAGGCTGAGGCCCACTCGGTCCGCGACCGCGGACAGGGAGGCGCCCTCCGTGCGATTGAGGAACGTCAGGACCCGGAACTGGGGCACGGAAATCCCCGGGCCGCGGCTCCGGCGCATCTCGACCCGGATGAACTGCATGATCAAAGGGACCGTGTCAAGGACCTCACCCGCACAGGCCTTCGGGGATCCGGTTTCCATAGTTGTGTCATGCAACTATTGCATATTTGAACCTTCGGGTCGTTCTTACGTGCCCGATTCCCTGACGGGCGTCCGGCCGGGCGGGTCCGCAAGGAATTGGCTTATTGGGAGGCGCCATTTGGGTGGAGCGCAACGG
>DASQGG010000051.1 GCA_035632695.1 Thermoplasmata archaeon | reverse complement strand
CTCCCGGAGGAAGGTCACCTCCTTCGCGTTGGACTGCTCGAGGAAGATGGACCGGAGGGAGCTCAGGGCGGCCGCGGCCTCCGGCGTGAGTCCCTTGGCGGCGATCAACCGAACGGGCCAGCGTAGCTTCCGCCCGCTCTTCTGGCGCTCCTTGGAGACGGCCTCGACGAGCTCCTGGACCTGGGCCATGGACTTCTCCAGCTGCGGGTCCGCCCGCTCGGGGTGGGGCACGGGCCAGTCGAGCATGTGCACGCTCAGGGTGCGGCCGTCCAGGTGCTGGTAGATCGCCTCCGCAATGTGGGGGGTGAGCGGCGCCAGGAGGCGCGCAAGGGTCAGGAGCGTCTCGTGGAGGACGTGATAGACGGCGAGCTTTCCCTTGTCGTCCGCGTCAATCCACGTACGCTCGCGGGCGAGCTTCACGTACCACCGCGAAAGGTCGTCCAAGATGAACGCGTCCACGGCGCGGTAGGCGCGGTGTAGCGCGTAGGACTCCATCTCCTTGTCGACGGTGGCCCGCAGGCCTTCGAGCCGAGAGAGGAGCCAGCGGTCTTCGGGCCGGAGGTATGCGGCCAGAGCCCCCAGATCTTGTCGGGCAGGGTCGAAGCGATCGAGCACCATGTACGTCGTCGCGAACCGGAGGACATTCCACAGGATGTTGAGCGTCCGTTGGCACGTCCGGACGCCTTCCTCCTGGAACGTGATGTCCTCCCAGATGGCGTTGACCGAGACGACGTAGAACCGCAGGGCGTCCACGCCGAACTTCGCGATGACCGTGGACGGCTCGATCACGTTCCCCAGGCTCTTGTGCATCTGACGGCCGTCCGGGCCGTTCACCCAGCCGTGCGTCAGGACTGACTCGTACGGGGCGCGGTCGAATGCCATGACGCTCAGGGCGAGCTGGGAATTGAACCATCCGCGGGTCTGGTCGGGCCCCTCCACGATCCACTTCGCGGGCCACCATCGCTTGAACTCGTCCTCGCGGGCCGGGTATCCTAGACTGGCCCAACTGGCGACGCCGCTCTCGAACCAAACGTCGAGGACGTCCTTGACGCGACGCATCTCGCCGCCGCACTTGTCGCACGTCAGGGTGACGCCGTCGATCCAGGGCCGGTGGAGATTCATGCCGGGCGTGTAACCGCTGCCGCCCCGCAGTTCGTCCGCGGAGCCCACGACGGTCCAGGCAGCGCACTTGGCGCACCTCCAGACAGGCAGCGGGATACTCCAGTACCGCTGGCGGGAGACGCACCAGTCCTTCAGGTTCTCCGTCCAGTCCGTCTGGCGAGCGGATCCGGCCCAATCCGGGTACCACTTGACCCGGGCGATTTCCTCGAGCATCCGACCCTTCACGTCGGTGACCTTGAGGAACCACTGAACCGTCGCACGGTACAGGATCGGAGTCTTGCACCGCCAGCAGTGTCCGTAGGAGTGGGTAATCGCTTCCTCGGCGAATAGGGCATGGAGGGACTTGAGGTCGTCGACAATCCGTGGATTGGCTTCGCGCACATGCAATCCGGCGTACGCGCCCGCGTCGGGGGCGAAGCGGCCCTGCTCGTCCACAGGGGAGAAGGCGGGAAGCCCGAGGCGTTGGCCGAGATCGAAGTCCTCGGGGCCGTGACCCGGGGCCGTATGCACGAGACCCGTGTGCTCCGCCTCGACCGTTTCCGATGGCACGGCCTTGTGGACCCACTCACCCTTCAGGCTCCGCTGATAGGGGACCTTCGGCTCCAGGGGATGCACGTAGGCGGTACCCACCAGGTCCGCGCCCTTCGCCTTCCCGACGATCTCGTAGACCTTCACGCCCGACAGTGCCATCACCGCTGCAACGGTGGACTCGAGCATCCAGAGGAACTCCGTCCGGCCGGCGGTGGATACCCGCACCTTGGCGTACGTGAACTCAGGGTGGACCGCGATGGCCATGTTGGCCGGCAGGGTCCACGGGGTCGTGGTCCAGATGAGGAGGGAGTCGGCGGGGCGATCTCGGATGGGAAACTTGACGTAGATCGACGGGTCGGTCTCATCGGAGTACTCCACCTCGGCGTCCGCGAGGGCGGTTTGGCACCGTGCGCACCAATGGAGGGACCGCAACGCCTCGTAGAGCAGCCCACGTTCCGCGGCGCGCTTGAACGTCCACCACGCTCCCTCGATGTACTCGTTCTTGACCGTCAGGTAGGGTCGGTCCCAATCGAGCCACACGCCTAGGGACTGGAACTGCAGGTTCATCTTGCCGAGCAGGCTTACTGCGAAGTCTCGGCACGCGCTCACGAACTTCTCGATTCCGAGTTCCTCGATCTCCATCTTGTTCGTGATCCCGAGGGTCTTCTCAACCTGGACCTCGGTCGGAAGACCGTGCATGTCGTAGCCGGGTTGATCCCGCACATGGTATCCCTGCATCCGCTTCCATCGGACCACGGCGTCCTTCACCGTCTTGTTCAGGACTTGGCCCAAGTGGATGGAGCCCGTCGTGTACGGAGGACCGTCGCAGAAATAGAAGTCCTTCCCCTTATCCCGCGCCGCCACGGTCTTCGCATAGACCTTGGCCCGTGCCCAGAACTCCTGGACCGATTTCTCCAGCTCGAGTGGCTTGTACTCGCTGTCCGCCTGCTTGATCATCGCAGCCCCCTCCCGGGGGAAACGCGGCGCCCGCACGGCTTTGTCGTCGCCGATGCGAGACCGGAGGGCTCCAAGCTCCACGGTCTATTAAAACCTGAGGGCCGAGAGGACACGTCGTTTCGCGAGGCGAACCGCGTTCGTCTCGAAAATTCGAGTAGGGCCGGGAGCGAGATTTGGACTCGCGTCAAGGGATCCACAGTCCCCTAGCATCACCAGGCTAGCCCATCCCGGCCGCGAGGCGGCCGATGGGACGGACCCTTAATAGATTTGCTTCTCGGGTCCCAGAACACTAAACACCGAACTACGCCGAAACCGGCCCTGGGGATATTTGAAGACCGGGCCCGGACCGTTGAACCGCGCTCCCAAGCCCGAAGATGGTGGACGGGGCTGGGCGCGTGACGGCCGCCGACCCCGCCCCGGAGGCGGTGATGGCCAAGTTCCCCTGCCCACACTGCTCCCGGTCCTTCAGCCGCCGGGGGCGCCTGGACCGGCATCTGCGGCTCTCCCACGACGTGGTGGCGCCGCGAGCCCCAGGCCCGCTCCCGCGGCTCGCCGTGAGCCCAGGGCTGCGCGGGCCGGACCTCCGCGCGTCGGTGCCCTTCGACGTCCGCAAGGCCGCTGTGGACCTCTGGATGCGCGGTGCGACCGTGGACGCGGTCGCCGAGCAGCTGGGCCTGCCCCGCCTCACGGTCCTCGCCCTCATCGAGCCGCACCGGACCAATCCCGTCGAGGCGAGGGAGCGAATCCGAGCGGGCAGGCGAATGCGGACGGAGCGCAACGCCGGGGAGCCCGCGGAGGTGGGCCCGTAAACACCCTGCCGCCCCACCTCGTCTGCGGCGTCCGGACGAAGGACGGCGGCGGCACGGTCCACACCTGCGGGAGGATTCGTGGACACGGCCTGCCGGATGGACGCCAATCGCCTCATGAATGCAGGTGCGGCGCGCCGGGCTTGCCCCGGAGGCACTTCTGGGACTCCACCATGCGCGTGTTCGTCGACACGTTCGAGCCGGAGCGGCAGCGCAGCCTCGCCGAGGAGGAGGAGCTGTTGGCGCGGATGGCGCAGATGTACGGGAGTGGCTGCGACGAGTACGCCATCGCCAGGACCCTGCACGTCGGCGTGGCCTTCGTGAGGCACGTGCTGCGCACCGAGGAGGCCCGACCGTGAGCGCCAGGACACGGTGGGCGGGATTCCGTTGGCCCGGCGTTCGAGTTGGATTCTCTCCAGCGGCTTCGCCGTCGTGCGGATTCGCATCCCATGGAGGGACTTGAGTCCAAAGGACAACGTTGACCGATTCGGAGGTCGGTGGCTGTCCCCGCACGAGGAGGACCGGACAGTCCTCCTCCCTTTCCATTGCTCCGACTCGGTTCAAGTCCGTCCGGACCCACAACAGATTGCCTTCCATATGGAGAGAAACCGATGTTCAAAGAACCTCAATCAGCCCGGATTGAACTCTGGCGGTCTGCTCAGGATGATAGCCCAATGGTGGGCTGTTTAGCAGAATGCTATCGAGACGCTCCTCGTGCTTGGTTCGCCGACGCCCTGTTCCCACTCACGCCGGGCCGCGAGGCCCGGCCCCTTCCCTTTATCGTTGCGTACAGCCTTCTGGAAACGAGGATGAACGCGCAGAGGTCGCGGAGCCCCTAGGAGTCTGAATATGGGAGGCGTAGATGTGAGCTACACGTCCCGATGCCCCAAGTGCGGCACGAGCTACGAGGGCATGGACCCCCATGCTTTCAAGGAGTTCGCAGAGGAGCACCTGCGGCATGGCGTTCAGACGCTCTACTCGGGCCGATGCGCCGGATGCGGCGCTAGCGCCCAAGGCATCGAGGGCCGCGCTTTCATGGACTTCATCAAGGAGCACGCTCCGCATGAGATTCCGGGGTATTGCCCGAAATGCGGGTCGAGGCTTCCGTTCACGGACGAGGAAGGGACATGCCCAGGGTGCGGGGCCGAGGTTAGCCGGAGCGTCAAGGTCACTACGCGCGTTAGCGGGAAACCTCGCCATGGCTTCTTCAGTCGGTAGCATCGTTTTCACGCCCTCGCCACCATATTCCCTTCCGGCCGCTCGGGGGCGACCGCGGGCGGGGTTCTCCTCAGGCACTGTTACCCGCGGTATCCCAGATTCGGAACTCGTACTCTTCGGCGGAGAACGTAAGCAATCCCGACAGCGTCCTGTCTTGCGCGGTCAGTGCAAACCCGGACTCGGTGGGCTTCGGATAGAGAATCCAAACCCTGTCAATCGGACCCGGTACGTCGCGTTGGTCCTTGCACTGACCATGTCGGAGTTTCAGCCAGACCCGGACTCTGCTTCCCGGACTCTCCGGGTCGTACGTCCAACCCACGCCCTCCAGCGTGAGGTCGGTGCCTTCCTTCGCAACGGTGCTCTCGGCATCATGGAGCTGTCCGATGAGAATGTGCCACACGACCGTTCGCAGTGCTCCGCTCCTATCCTCGCCGAGGACCCATCTCAGTTCGGCGACGGCCTCGTCGCGGATGAACTCGCCCGGTTTGTCGGCAGTGAACTGGCTATGCAACTCATCGACGCGCCGCCGAATGCTCGCCTCGTTCTCGACGGTGCCCGTATGCTGGTCCAACGTCCCCCGGACCTCTGCGGCGATTCGGTCAAACGTGACTCGCCCGAAGTAGACCGGTGGATAGAGGTGCGTCCTCGCCTCTTCCCACGCATCGATGCGTTGCTTGATTTCCTCGGCGTTCCTCACGACTCACGAATCGACGATGGAGTCTTGAAGATTGAGTACGGAGCGGGACTGACATCAAAGCGGCATAGTCCTTCCGGACGACTCGGGGGCGAACGGGGGCGGGGGCACCTCCTTGTTGGCCAGCACGCTCTTCGCGGGCTATCGTCCTTGTCTAGGGCGGATGAGCCGATGTCCACGCTTCGAGCCGCCGGATTTGGTCGCGGCGGTCTCCTCCCTTGCCAACCGCGCTCGCAATGTTGCTCTTGCCCTCGGCCGTTAGCCCATACAAGTTGCCATCTACGAGGAGCCAACCTCTCTTCTTGAGTCGCACGAATGCCCAGGCTAGCTCGTCAGGGGTGGGGACGAGACGCCAGATGAAGTCAGCCGTATCGACCACACTCGCAATGGACTCAGGTGATTTGTCTATGAAGAGGGCGTAGGCAATCAAAGGCTCGGCGACG